>NZ_JAKRMO010000110.1:0-6468 GCF_022346485.1 Brachybacterium sp. ACRRE
CCGCACCCTCCACATCCCGTCCCACCCACAACGGCGCCAGACGCCGCATCAACTCCGCCGCCAGCCGCGACTCCCGGACCGCGAGATCCCAAATCCCCTGCAACTCCTCCGACAGATCCGGCCCCTCCACCGCGAACGTCCGCTCACCGAGAGTCTCCCGCGACAAAGGCACCCGCGGACGCGGACCCCGCGCCACCCGCGGAAGACGACCCGACCCCGACGACACACCCGGAGCAGGCGAGGAATCCGCGGCGTCAGACGAATCCGATTCGCAATCGCCACGTCCGGGTGCAAGGGAATCACCGCCATCACTGAACGCATCACCATTCGCAAGCACGATTCCCTCCCCTCCACCAGACCCGAAGTTCTATACCCCCAAGAATACCCGACGAAACGGACACCACAAGAGGCCGAAGAGAATCTGTGGACAACTTTATCCATTCCTCCACAATCCCCACTTACCCACAAACCTACCCACCACAAAACACACTCACCCACACCCCAAACCCCGAATGTCCCACCCCCATGCTGAGCGAAGTCACCGCGCGACGAGCAGCCCGGCAGCAGGGAGGGAGGCACGGCACCACGGCACCACGGCACTTGATCACCGCACTCCGGTCCCTGCGATCGCCGGCCAGCGCCACGGCAACACCACCCGGATTGCTCGAATCACATGGTCATGCACGGGCCAGCCACGGTGCACAGGCCACGGGCGCGCACGCCGCACATGACATCCGGATCGAGAGCGCCGGGCTCAACGGACCCACGTTCCGCCTTGCGTCTGGCACCGCCCCGGCAAGCCCAGACGTACTCCCCACGGCCGCCCCACCCCCAGCGACCGGCCCATCGACCGTCACTCCCCCACGGCTACAGCCGCGGCCCCCGCGCGGCCTTCCCCGAGGACGGATCGAACTGCGCCTCGGCACGCCGCGCACGCGCGCTCTCGAGACGCATGCGCCAGGGCGAGTAGCGCTCGGCGGCGAGGGCCAGGCGCAGGCCGTGGGCGAGGACCTGGCTGGTGGGCGTGGGTTTGAGGGCGGCGAGGCGCTCGCGATGCTCCAGGAGCTCGCCGCCCATCCCGGCGGCGCTCCACCACATGGCGATCTGGGCGAGCTGCGAATGGGAGTCGAGGATCCCGTGGCCGGTGCCGGGCACGCTCAGCAGATGCGCGCCGGGGATGAGCTCGGCGGCGTCGCGGGCGATCTGCGGCGGGGTCACGAGGTCGTCCTCGCCGCTCAGCACGAGGGTGGGCGCGGTGACGCCGGAGGCGAGGGTGCGCAGGTCGGGGGCGAGGGAGCGCGCAGTGGGCGAGGGCACCTGACGCGCCTGCTCGCCGGAGATCAGGAGAGGGTCCAGGGGCCCGCCGTCGGCATGGGCGCCGATGCCGAGCTGGGTGTGGGCGATGCGGGCGACCAGATCGGGCTCGCTCACGTAGCGCGTGGACTGCAGCCATTCCTGCGTGAGGGCCTGCCAGACGCTCGTCCAGGTCAGCTGCCCGCGGCCCACCGCCAGCTGGTCCACGAGCTCGCGGACGTCCCCGGTGCCCCCGTACTCGTGCACGGCGAGGATGACGGGACCCGCGCGGCGGGCATCGATCACGGCCTGGTCGTCGAGGCGGCGCAGGGTGCTGGCGATGGTGTCGGTGCGCAGGTCCGTCCCCTCCCAGTAGCGCGCGCGGAAGGCGCGCTGGGAGATGAGCTCGTCGTCGGGCGCGAGCAGCGGGGAGTCGAGCACCAGGGCGCCCACGCGCTCCGGGTGGCGGGCGGCGAAGGCGAGCGAGAGGTAGGCGCCGTACCCGCAGCCGTAGAGGACGGTGCGGCCCACGAGCGCGTGGTCGAGAGCCGCGCGCAGGTCCTCGACGGCCTCGTCGACGTCCATCGCGTGGGGCGGCAGGTCGTGCCCCTCGGAGTCGAGGCGGGAGAGGCCGACGCCGCGGTGCTCGGGCATGATCACGTCGAGCCCGCGGGAGGCGAGCGAGCGTCGCAGCAGGTCGTAGGGGACGACGGAGGCGCCGCCCGGCCCGTCGGGCACCACGGTCACCACGGGCGTGGCGAGGTCGCGGTGCACCGCGGCGGCGCGTCGGCCGGTGCGCGGCGGGTTCACCCTCGCGTAGCGCAGGGGGAACAGCCGGCGGTCGTCGGCCGAGATCTCCCGCTGCACGGTCATCAGGTCGTTGCGGACCGTGAGCAGCTCGTCCTGACCGGTGCGGCCGAGGAGCTCGGGGACCGAGCGCATCAGGCTCCAGCGCCCCCGTCGGCGCCTGCCCGGCCCCCGTCGGCCCCGATCCGCGCCCACAGGAAGGCATACATGAGCGCGTTCATGCGCGCGGCCTGCTCGTTCGTGGCGGCGCCGCCGTGGCCGCCCTCGATGTTCTCCCACGAGCGGACGTCGGCCCCGAGCGATTCGAGCGCGGCGGTCATCTTGCGCGCGTGGCCCGGGTGCACGCGGTCGTCGCGCGTGGAGGTGAGCAGGAAGACGGGCGGGTACTCGGTGCCCTCGGCGAGCAGGTGGTAGGGGCTGAAGGTGCGAATGAACTCCCAGTCGGAGGTGTCGGGGTCGCCGTACTCGGCCATCCAGGAGGCGCCCGCGAGCAGGTGCGAATAGCGCTTCATGTCCAGCAGCGGCACCTGGATGATCACGGCCCCGAACAGCTCGGGGTACTGGGTGAGCATGTTGCCCGTGAGCAGTCCGCCGTTGGAGCCGCCGCGCACGGCGAGATGGTCGCGGTCGGTGACACCGCGCTCGACGAGATCGCGCGCGACGGCCGCGAAGTCCTCATAGGCGCGGTGGCGATGCTCCTTGAGGGCGGCCTGGTGCCAGGCCGGGCCGTACTCGCCGCCGCCGCGGATGTTCGCGACGACGTAGGTGCCGCCCCGCTCCAGCCAGGCCCTGCCGATCGTGCCGAGGTAGGCGGGGGTCATGGAGATCTCGAAGCCGCCGTATCCGTAGAGCAGGGTCGGGGCGGGGCCGACGGGGGCTCCGCCCGCGGCCTCCTCCGCTCCGCCCGCCTCGGTCCTCCCGATCTGGAAGTACGGCACGCGGGTGCCGTCCTCGCTGGTCGCGAAGTGCTGGGTGACCTCGAGGCCGCTCGCGTCGAAGCGCGCGGGCGAGGCCTTCACGGTCTCGAGCTCGCTCGGCTCGCCTCCCTCGGGGACCTCGCCGAGGTCGCCCAGCAGCAGGGTCGTGGGGGTGAGGAAGTCGGTGACGGTCACCCAGATCTCGTCGGACTCGTCGGCGTCGACCGCGCGCACGTCGATCGCGCCGGTGAGCTCGGGGTAGAGGTCGCTGCGCACCCAGGCGCCGTCCTCCGCGCGGTGGTGGACCTCGAGGCGGTGCACGACGTCCTCGAGGATCGTGAGCACCAGGGTGCCGCGGGTGATGGTGAGATCGGCGAGCGAGGTGCTGGGCGTGGGCTCGAAGAGCACGTGGAGGTCCGAGGCCGACGGCCCCTCCGGGGCGCTCGCGAGCAGGGTGTCGGCGTCGGCGACGAGGAGCGAGCCGGCCGCGAAGGTGTCCTCGCCGACCTGCCAGTCGCTGCGCGGGAGGAGGATCGCGAGGTCGCGGTGGGCGCTGGCCTCCATGTCCCGCGGGACGGGGACGACGGTGAGCGAGGGCCCAGACTCGTCAGCCCCGTCGGCGCCGCCCGTCCGGTCGACGACCCTGAGCGTCGTGTCGTAGAAGGCGTGCATCTGCACGATCCAGTCGCGCTCCCAGCCGGGGGTCTGGTCGTGGGAGGCGAAGACGGACATGTCCCGCTCATCGGCCTCGAAGACCAGCTGGGCGTCGGCGAGCGCGGTGCCGCGGGACCAGATCCGCGCCTGGCGCGCGTAGCCGGAGGTGGTGAGCGTTCCCTCGCCGAAGTCGGTCGTCACCCAGACGGTGTCCGCGTCGATCCAGTGCACGTCCCCCTTGGCCTCGGGCCGCACGAATCCGCCCTCGGACTCGGGGACGAAGCGGCGCTCCTCGAGGTCGAACTCGCGGGTGACGTCGGCGTCCGAGCCGCCGCGCGAGAGGGAGACGAGGGCCCGCCGGTACCGCTCGCCCTCCGCGGGCCGGAGCAGCTGCGCGCCGTGCCAGACCCAGTTCTCGTCCTCCTCGCGACCCAGGGCGTCGACGTCCAGCAGCACGTCCCATGCCGGGTCGTCGGTGCGGTAGCTCTCGAGCGTGGTGCGGCGCCAGAGGCCGCGCTCGTGCTCGGCGTCGGTCCACACGTTGTACAGGAACTCCCCGCGCTTGACGACCATCGGGATGCGGTCGCTCGCGTCGAGGATCGTGAGGATGTCGGAGCGCAGGTGCTCGCTGAGCGAGCCGTCGGCCGCAGCATCGGCGGCTCCTCCGGAGCGGGGGTCGGCGATCGCATCGATCTCCGCCTCGGCGCGGGCGTTGCGCTCGCGCACGTGGGCGAGCGCCTCCTCGCCGGTGACGTCCTCGAGCCAGAGCCAGGGATCCTCGCCGGTCTCGGGGCTGGGAAGCTGGGGCTGCGGGGCGTCCACGTCGCTCATGGCCCCACAGTAGCGGCCGGGCGAGGTGCGTCGGGCGCCCGTGGCAGACTCGATGGCATGCGTCGACGCACCGCTCTGCTGCTTCCCCCGCTCGTGCTGCTCCCCCCGGTCGCCGCGCTCTCCGCGTGCACCGACGGAGGGGGCTCCGGCGGGGGGTCGTCCGACGGCGGCGCGAACGGGTCGGGCGGGTCCGACGGCGGCTCCGGGTCCGACGGCGGCGCGGCGTCCGACGGCGGCTCCGCCTCGTCCTCCCCCTCATCGCCGACGCCCACGGCCGATCCCGCGGAGCAGCGCGCCCAGGACCTGACGATCGAGCAGGCGGCCGCGCAGCTCGTGCTCGCCGGCATCCCCGCCGGGACGAGCCCGAAGCGCTCGCTGACCGCCGAGCTCGGCATCGGCGGCTTCTTCCTGCTGGGGACCTGGGACAGCGCCGCCGCCGTGCGCTCCGTGGTCGAGGGCGTCGACGACGAGGTAGCCGAGGACGGCGTCGCCCCGCTGCTGTGCGTGGACCAGGAGGGCGGGCAGATCCGGATGCTGCGCGGGGACGCCGCACGGCGGACCCCGTCGGCCGCGGATCTCGGCGCCGAGGGCACCGACGCCGTCACCGCGGCGTACCGGAGCATCGGCGAGGACCTGCACGCCCTCGGTCTGCACGCGGCCCTCGCGCCGGTCGCGGACACCGTCGACCCCGAGCTGGGACGGGCGAACGCCCCCGTCGGGAAGATCGACCGCGGCTTCGGGACCGATCCGGACACGGTGGCCGACTGCGTGGTCGCGGCCGTCGAGGCCCTGGACGGCCAGGACACCGCCTCCGCGCTCAAGCACTTCCCGGGCCTGGGCCGGGTGCGCGGGAACACCGACTTCTCGGCGACGGGCATCACCGACGAGACGACGGATGCGGACGATCCCTTCCTCGAGCCGTTCCGCGCGGGCATCGAGGCCGGCGCCGACATGGTCATGCTCTCGAGCGCCCTGTACCCGCGGATGGATCCGGGCAGTCCCGCCATGTTCTCCTCGGCGATCGTGACGGACGTGCTGCGCGGCAGGCTGGGCTTCGACGGGCTCGTGGTCTCCGACGACGTGGGCAGCGCGGCGGCCGTGCAGGACGTGCCGCTCGGCGAGCGCGCGACCCGCCTGCTCGAGGCGGGCGGCGACGTGGTGCTCACCGCGGACCCGTCGCTCGCCGGCGACCTCGTGGACGCGATCGCAGCGTGGGCGCAGGACTCCGAGAAGGCCGAGCGCCGGGTGCGCGAGTCCGCGGCGCGCATGCTGCGCGTCAAGCGGTCCCGGGGCGTCGACGGGGTCTGAGCCGTCCCTGGGCGGACACGGTGCGGGCACGGGCCGCTGTGGGAGAATCCCTGCGGCGGACCACAGCAGCGTGAGGAGCACACATGGCGGGGAGCCCGGGACCGGAGGAGGACGACGCCCCCTCCCTGCCCGACCTCTCCGACTCCTCGCAGCGCGAGGCCCTGCCCGACTACTCCGCGCAGGCCCGGGACGTCACCGCTCCCTACGCGAAGCCCGACGAGACCGGCCGCTCCCGCGCGCGCGTCATCGTCATCACCGTCATCGTCTGCGCCGTGGTGCTCATCGCGGTGATCGCGCTGATCCTCTCGCAGACCGTCTTCAAGCAGATGACCGGGGACGACTCGCACACGCCGACCGCCGCGGCCTCCCGCAGCAGCTCGGGCGAGGGCGAGTACGTCCCCGACCCGAAGGATCCCGACCTCGCCCCTCCCCCGCCGATCTTCACGCAGAAGCCGACCACCGACTGCTCGATCCCCGACAGCTCGAGCGGCGACGTCAGCACCTCGGGGCGCACGGTCCGCGGCGGCCACCTCGAGTACACGCGGCCCGACGGCTGGACGTACCCGTGGACGGACCAGGCCCTGCCGTACATGACCAACGTGAACGGGTACGGCCGCCAGGTCGAGAACAACTGGTACAGCGTCGTGAACGTCGGCAG
>NZ_JAKRMO010000111.1:0-6429 GCF_022346485.1 Brachybacterium sp. ACRRE
TTCGGTCAGGGGTTATGCCCCTTCGTTTGGGGTGTACGCGGGGGGGTGCGTCGGCGCGGGGCCGACGGCGGTCGGGTCGGGGCGGGGCCGGTGCTGCGACGGGTGCGTCCCTGCCGACGGAGGTCCGGGGTCATTGTCCCCCGGCGCGGGCTCGGCTCAGGGCGCGGTCCGCGTGGTGTCGACGTCGGCGTCGGGCGGCTCGCCCTCGCCCCGTCGGCCCTCGGCGAGGGCCAGGAGGCGGGCGGCGATGGCGTCGGCCGCCTCGTTGTCGCGGGCCACGAGCAGCACCGTGTCGTCGCCGCCGATCGAGCCGACGAGCTCGGGCAGCACCGAGCGGTCGATCGCGGAGGCGAGGAACTGGGCGGCGCCCGGCGGGGTGCGCAGCACGATGATGTTCTGCGCGACGTCGGCCGAGGCGAGGAGCTCCTCGATCAGCCGGCGCAGCCGGGCCCCGATCAGCTCGGTGCTCGACACCCGGCGCGTGCTCCCGGGGTCTCCCCCGTCGGCCGGCACCTGGTAGACGAGCCCGCCGCCGCTGCCGCGGACCTTCTCGGCGCGCAGCTCGACGAGGTCGCGCGAGAGGGTCGCCTGGGTGACGTCGATGCCGCATTCGCCGAGGAGGTCCGCCAGCTGCGCCTGCGAGGAGACCTCGCGGGTGGTGAGCAGCTCGACGATGCGCTCCTGGCGGGCGGTCTTCGTCTGCGCGAGCGTGCGCGGATGGTCCGTGGTGCTCATCGCTGCCCCAGGGGTCGCGCGTGCGCCGCGGAGGCCTCGTCGGGATGCTCGAGCAGCCACGTCAGCAGCGCCTTCTGGGCGTGCAGGCGGTTCTCCGCCTCGTCCCAGACCACCGAGCGGGGCCCGTCGATCACGGAGGCCTCGACCTCCTTGCCCCGGTACGCCGGCAGGCAGTGCAGGAAGATCCCGCCCGAGCGGGCCATCAGCGACTCGGTCACCGCGTACGGGGCGAAGGTCTCCTCGCCGCGACCGCCCTCGCCCTCCTGGCCCATCGAGACCCAGGTGTCGGTGATGACGGCGTCGGCCTTCTCAACCGCCTGCGCGGGATCGTCGGTGATGGTGACGCTCCCGCCGGTCTCGCGTGCGGTGGCCTCGGCGTCGCGGACGACGGGGGAGGCGGGCAGGTGGCTCGCCGGCGCCGCGATGCGCACGTCCATGCCGGCGGTGACACCGCCCAGCAGGTAGGAGTGCGCCATGTTGTTCGAGCCGTCGCCGAGATAGGCCATCGAGCGCCCCTCGAGCGCCGCGTCATCGGCTCCGAGACCACCCGTGTGCTGGGCGATCGTGAGCAGGTCCGCGAGGATCTGACAGGGGTGGAACTCATCGGTCAGCGCGTTGATCACCGGGACGGTCGCATAGTGCGCCATCTCCTCGATGCGGGACTGGCCGAAGGTGCGCCAGACGATCGCCGAGACCTGCCGGGTCAGCACGCGGGTGGTGTCGGCGATCGACTCGCCGCGGCCCATCTGGCTCGTCGCCGCGTCGAGCACGAGCGGACTGCCGCCGAGCTCGGCGACGCCGGTCGCGAAGGACACGCGGGTGCGGGTCGAGGACTTGTCGAAGATGACGGCGACCGTGCGCGGCCCCTCGAGGGGCCGACGGGCGAAGCGGTCCTCGCTGAGCGCCTGGGCGAGCTGCAGCACCTGCTTCTGCTCGCGCGGGCTCAGGTCGTCGTCGCGCAGGAAGTGACGGGGCATCTCAGGACCTCTTCTCGGTGGTCGCGGTGTCGGTGGTCTCGGTGTCGGCAGGTGCGCTCGCCGCGTCGAGCAGCCCGGGCAGGGCGTCGACGAAGGCGTCGAGCTGGTCGCTCGTGATGATGAGCGGCGGAGCCAGGCGCAGTGTGCGCGGGTTGGCGGCGTTGATGATGAACCCGGCGTCGAGCGCCGCGCTGACGACCTGCGGAGCGATGGGGTCGGCGAGCGCGATCCCCCGCAGCAGGCCCTCGCCGCGGATGCCGAGCACGCGCGGATCGGTCGCGGCGAGCTCGCGGATGCGGTCCGCGAGGTGCCCGCCCGTGCGCCGGGCGTTGCCCAGGAGATCGTCCTCGGCGATGGTGCCCAGCACGCTGAGGGCGACCGCCGCGCCGAGCGGGTTGCCGCCGAAGGTCGTGCCGTGCTGACCGGGCTGCAGGAGGGCGCGCGCCCGCGGGCCGTAGGCGATCACGGCTCCGATCGGGAAGCCGCCGCCCAGTCCCTTGGCGAGGGTCATGACGTCGGGCACGACCCCGTCGACCCCCTGGTGGGCGAACCAGTGCCCGGTGCGGGCGATGCCGGTCTGCACCTCGTCGAGGATCAGGAGGGTGCCGTGCTGCGTGGTCAGCTCCCGGGCCGCCCGGAGGTACTCGGGGTCCAGAGGCACCACGCCCGCCTCGCCCTGGATGGGCTCGAGGAACAGGGCCCCGACGTCGCCCGGGGCGAGGGCGCGGGCGAGCGCATCGATGTCGTTCGGGGGCACGAACTCGACGCCCCCGGGCAGGGGCTCGAAGGGGGCGCGGTATGCCTCCTTGTGGGTGAGCGCGAGGGCGCCCATGGTGCGGCCGTGGAAGGCGTTCTCGAGGGCGAGGATCCGCGGGCGCTCGGTGCGCCGCGCGAGCTTGAAGGCCGCCTCGTTGGACTCGGTGCCCGAGTTCGTGAAGAACACGCCCGAGCCCTCGGGGGCCTGCGCGAGGCGCAGAAGGGTCTCGGCGAGCTCGATCTGGGTGGGCGTCGCGAAGAAGTTCGAGACGTGCGCGAGCGCCTCGACCTGCTTGGTCATCGCGGCGACCAGCGAGGGATGCGCGTGACCGAGCGCGTTCACGGCGATCCCTCCCAGCAGGTCCAGGTACTCCCTGCCCTGGGCGTCCCACACGAGCGCGCCCTCGCCGCGCACGAGCACCCGCTGCGGCGTGCCGAAGACGCCGAGCATCGAGCGGGAGTAGCGCGCGGCGAGGTCCTCGCCGTCGGCCGCCTGCTCCTCTGCGATCCGCTCAGACATAGTCGTCCCTCCTCACCATCGTGCCCACGCCCTTGGCGGTGAACACCTCGAGCAGCACCGCGTGCGCGATCCTGCCATCGGTCATGGCCGCGGTCCGCACTCCGGCGTCCACGGCGTCCAGCAGCGACTCCGCCTTCGGGATCATGCCCGCCGTGAGCGAGGGCAGCATCTCGCGCAGGGCGCTCGCGCTGATCTCGGGGATCAGGGAGTCGCGATCGGGCCAGTCCCGGTACAGCCCCTCGACGTCCGTGAGGACGACAAGCTTCTCGGCGTCGAGCCCCGCGGCCAGGGCGGCCGCCGCGAGATCGGCGTTGATGTTCAGCACCGCGCCCGTCGGCCGCCCGTCGGCGTCGATCTCCGGGGCGATCGAGGAGACCACGGGGATCCGTCCCGCATCCAGCAGGTCCTGGATCGACTCCGGCCGCACCTGGGTGACCGCGCCGACGTGCCCGAGGTCGAGCTCCTCGCCGTCGACCACGGCGCCGCGGCGGCGCGCGGAGAACAGGCGAGCGTCCTCGCCGGACATGCCGATCGCATAGGGCCCGTGCTCGTTGATGAGGCCGACGAGCTCGCGGCCCACCTGGCCCACGAGCACCATCCGCACGATCTGCATGGTCTCCTCGTCGGTCACGCGAAGACCCGCGCGGAAGGCGCTCTCGACGCCGACCCGCTCGAGCATCGCGTTGATCTGCGGGCCGCCGCCGTGGACGACGACGACGTGGATGCCGGCATGGCGCATGAAGACCATGTCGGCCGCGAAGGCGCGGCGCAGCTCGTCGTCGATCATGGCGTTCCCGCCGTACTTGACGACGACGATCTTGCCCATGAAGCGCTGCATCCAGGGCAGGGCCTCGATGAGGATCTCGGACTTCGCGCGGGCGTCGGCCTGCGCGGGCGTGAGGTCCCCGAGGGGGTTCTTGGAGTCCGCGAGCGGCGCGGCGGGCGCGGTCGAGCTGGTGGAGCCGGGCGCGGCGGGTCCGGTGGAGCCGGCAGCACCGGGCGCGCCGGACGGGGTGGAGGTCGTCTCTGTCATGAGGAGTAGGCGCTGTTCTCTTCGACGTAGTCGTGGGTGAGGTCGTTCGTCCAGATGTCGGCGTCGGCCTCCCCCGCTCCGAGGTCCACCTCGACGAGGGTCTCGCGCGGGGTCATGTCCACCAGGGAGCGGTCCTCGTGGGCCCCGCCCTCGCGGCAGACCTGCACGCCGTTCACGTGCACGGACAGGGCATCGGGGTCGAAGGGCGCGACCTCCTCGGGCACGCAGCCCGCGGCCGAGACGATCCGCCCCCAGTTCGGGTCGTTGCCGAAGACCGCTGCCTTCACGAGGTTCGAGCGGGCGATCTCACGGGCCACGGCGAGCGCCGCGTGCTCGCTGGTGGCGCCGGTGACGACCACGTGCACGTCGTGGCTCGCGCCCTCGGCGTCGGCGACGAGCATGCGGGCGAGGGAGGCCGACGCCTCGCGCAGGGACTCGGCGAGCTCGGCGGCTCCGACCTCGATGCCGCTCGCGCCGGAGGCCAGCAGGATCACGGTGTCGTTCGTGGACATGCAGGCGTCCGAGTCGACCCGGTCGAAGGTGGTCCGGGTGGCCTCCCTCAGGGCGGAGTCGGCGACGTCCGCGGTCACGACGGCGTCCGTGGTGAGGACCACGAGCATCGTCGCGAGCTGCGGGGCGAGCATCCCCGCCCCCTTGGCCATGCCGCCGATGCGGGCGCCCGAGGGCGTCGTGATCTCGACGGTCTTCGGCACGGTGTCCGTGGTCATGATCGCGCGCGCGGCGTCGGCCCCGGCATCGGACCCCGGATCCAGGGCGTCGCGGGCGCTCATCGCGCCCCCGAGGACCGCGTCCATCGGCAGGCGCTCGCCGATCAGCCCCGTCGAGCAGACCAGGACGTCCTGGGAGGAGATCTCGAGGAGCGCCCCGACGTGCTCCGCGGTGCGGTGGGTGTCGGTGAACCCCTCGGGGCCCGTGCAGGCGTTGGCGCCGCCCGAGTTCAGGATCACGGCGCGGGCGCGGCCGTCGGCCACGGCCTGGCGGGACCACTGGACGGGCGCGGCCTGCACGCGGTTGGAGGTGAAGACGGCGGCCGCGACGTCGAGCGGCCCCTGGTTGAGGACGAGGGCGAGGTCGGCGGCGGCGGACGCCTTGATGCCGGCGGAGATCCCGGCGGCGAGGAATCCCTCGGGGAAGGTGACGGACATGGTGTGTCTCCCGTGGTGCATGAGAGGCGGACGATGGAGGGGCGCCGAGGGGCGCGGGCGCTCAGGGCGCGAGGGCGGTGCGCGGCAGGCCCAGGGTCTCCGGGAGGTCGAGGGCGATGTTCATGGACTGCACGGCGGCGCCGGCGGTGCCCTTGACGAGGTTGTCGATCGCGGAGATCACCGTGACCTGCCCGCTTCGTCGATCCACGGTCGCGCCGATGCGCACCGTGTTGGCGCCGACCACCTGCTGGGTGCTGGGGACGGCCCCGGCGGGCAGGACGTGCACGAACGGCTCGTCCGCGAAGTCCGCGCCGAGAGCGTCCAGGAGCGCCTGCTCGGTGACTCCGTCGCCCGCGGGCGCGGTCACCACGGCGAGGATGCCGCGGGTCATGGGCACGAGGACTGGGGTGAAGGTGAGGCGCGCGTCGGAGGTGCCGGAGGCGCGGCGCAGGTTCTGCAGGATCTCGGGGATGTGCCGGTGCGTGCCGCCGACGCCGTAGGCCGCGGCGCCGCCCGCTGCCTCCGCGAACAGCAGGTGCTGCTTGGGGCTGCGGCCCGCGCCCGAGTACCCGACCGGGAGGACGGCGCTCAGTGCGCGATGGTCGACGAGGCCGGCGCGCACGAGCGGTGCGAGGGCGAAGGTCACCGCGGTCGCGTTGCAGCCGGGCACGGCGATCTCGCGGGCGGTGCGCAGCAGGTCGCGCTGGCGGGGGGCGGCGTCGGCCGATCCCTCGGCGACCAGCGGCAGCTCGGGCATGCCGTAGGTCCACGTCCCCGAGTGCTCCCCCGCGTAGTAGTCGGCCCAGTCCTGGGCGCTCTCGAGCCGGTGGTCCGCGCCGAGGTCGACGACGAGCACCCCGGGATCGCTCGCGCGCAGCTGGGCGGCGATCTGCCCGGACTGGCCGTGCGGCAGGGCCAGCACGACCACGTCGTGGCCCGAGAGGTTCTCGACGGTGGTGTCGACGAGCTCGAGATCCTCGTCCAGGTGCACGTGGGGCGCGACCTCGCTGAGGCGCTTGCCGACGCTCGAGTGCGCGGTCACGGTGGTGACGTCGATCTGCGGATGGTCCGCGAGGATCCGCAGGGTCTCGCCGCCCGCGTACCCGGAGGCGCCGACGACCGCGGCGCGCAGACGCGCAGGGGCGTGCGGGGTGTGCGGTGCGGGCGCGTCGAGGGCTGCGGAGGACGTCATACGCAGAACTATACAGAAGGATGCATAGTCACGCACATCGGGGTGAGGGT
>NZ_JAKRMO010000112.1:0-5999 GCF_022346485.1 Brachybacterium sp. ACRRE
AAGAGACAGCCCCTCCGTCCTCCCGCAGGTCCAGCTCGGCGAGGTTCTGGACCTCCCAGCGCGCCTGCGGATGGTCCTCCCGGGCGACGGCGATCAGCTCGGGATCGAGGTCGACGCCCACGAGCTCGTGGCCGGCGGGCAGCAGGTGGGCGGCGAGCCGACCCGTGCCGCAGCCGGCGTCGAGGATGCGCGCCCGACGGGGCGCCATGGCATCGATCAGTCGGGCCTCGCCCAGGATGTCGGTGCCCTCGGCGGCGATGCGCCGCCAGCGTTCGGCGTAGCGGCGGGCATGGCCGGGATCGCGGCGCACGGCCGCGTGCCAGAGGTTCTCGTCGGGACCGTCGGGTGCCGCGGTGCCGTCGGATGCCTCACGGCCGGTCGCAGAGGACTCGGCGCCGGGCTCCGACGGCGGCGTGGGCTGCAGAGGAAGGGAGGGCATGCCTCCAGTGTGCCAAGCGGAGAGGGCCGATGGCGCGGCGACGGGGCGCCGCGCCGCAGCGGAGCGCCCCGTCGGTCAGGGCTCGGAAGGAGCAGGCGTCAGGCCTGCGGACCCTCCGTGGAGGGAGCCGAGCCGGGTCCCCCGGCAGCAGGACCGGAGGAGGCCGGACCGGTGGAACCGGTCGCGCCCGCAGCCGCGGATGCCTTCCCGGAGGCCGACGCCTTGCCCTTGTTCTCCTCGATCTTCTCGAGCTGACGGGCGGCGGCGTCCCGGCCGCCCAGTCCGAAGGCGAGCACGGCGGCGGCCGCGAGGCCGATCACCAGCGCGCCGAAGGCGATCTCGATGATCCTGTCGGCCACGCCCATGGACTGCAGGCCCATGGCGGCGAACAGGATGATGATCGCCCACTTGATGATCGTGGAGGCCGTGCCCGAGACGAGCTTGGAGACCACGGAGGCGATGAAGAAGCCGGCACCGATGATGACCGCGCCGAACAGGACGCTGCCGCCGAGGTTCAGGATCTGGCTGAGGATCTCGGTGATCTGCGGGAAGCCCAGCACCTGCGCCGCCATCACGGCGAAGAACAGGACCACGGCGATCTCGATGATCCGCAGCACGGTGGGCGTCGCCGAGGAGCCCTCGGAGATCACGTCGTTCTTCTGCAGCCAGTCGTCGATCCCGGTGGACTCGAGGATCGGGCGGAACAGCCCGGTGACGAAGCGGGCGATGAGCACGCCGATCCCCACCAGGGCGACCGCGGCGATGATGTTCGGGATCGCCGTGAACACGGTGGTGAGCATCGCGGCGGCCGGATCGGAGATCGAGGCGATCCCGAGGATCTGCAGCGAGGCGATCGACACCACGATCATGATCAGGGCGAACACGACCGAGGCGATGATCTCGGGGATGTTCGAGGCGGGCTTGCCGCCGCCCTGACCGGGATGCCCCTGCTGGGGCTGGCCCTGCTGCGGGACCGGCTGGGTGTGCCCGGGGGCCTGGCCCTGCGCCGAGGCAGTGCCCTGCGCCGAGCCGGCAGCCTGCGTGCCGCGCTGGTCCCCCATGGCGCCGCCGGTGGCCCGCTGGATGCCCGACTGGGCGGTGCCCAGGAGCTTGCCGAAGTCGACCGCGTGCAGGGCGGTGGTGATGAGTGCTCGCACGATCTTGGCGATGACCAGGCCGATCACGAACACGAAGACGGCACCGATGATGTTGGGCAGGAACCCGAGGCCCTGCTCGAGCATCGAGGTGACGGGCGTGAGCACCTGGTTCAGCTGGAAGATCCCCAGCACGATCACCAGGCCCAGCAGCCAGATCACCATCGAGAGGATCGTGCCCACGGCATTGCCGAGGGAAGCTCCGTCCTGGCCGATGCGCCGCAGCGCCGGCACCTTCTGCGCGAGCTTCGAGGCGGCGCTCTTGAGGACGGCCGCGAGGATCGCGGTGACGATGAGGACGACGACGGCGGCCAGGACCTTCAATCCCAGTCCCGCCCAGTCGACATTGGACAGTGAGTTCACGGCTACCTCCGTGGGTCACGGGAGCCGGGCGTCCGACGGGTTCTGGCCGGGGACGGTGAGGAGGCTCCTCTGCCGGGGAATTGCGGATGTGTGACCACGCTAACACCCAGGGTTCGCGACGAGGCCAGGCCAGAGGGCGGATCCCCGCGCTGCGGGCCGTGAGCGGTGCTCGTCATGTCCTCCTTCCCCGCACGCCATGTCCGCGCCATGTGGCGGTGCTGGGCTGGATCCCATGGCTCATCCCGATCCCCAGTGCACGCCCATCGACGCCCGCCGTCCGCTCACACGGAGAGTCCTCCTCACCGCCTCCGCCGCAGCGATCGCGGGGACCGCCGCGGCGACGGCACCTGCCCGTCGGGCCTTCGCCGAGGACTCCGGTCTGCAGGCCGACGGCACCACGCTCGACGCCGTCGCGACGCCCGAGCAGGGCGCCGAGGGCACCTACCGTCGGCTCGTCGCCGGCCCGGGCTACGAGCACGTGGTGCGCGAGGACGCCCTCGAGAGCGCGCCGAAGGCCTCCCGGGCCGACACCCGCCGGCCCCTCGCCTCCTTCGTGCAGTTCACGGACCTCCACGTGCTGGACGCCCAGTCGCCCATGCGCTTCGAGTTCCTGCACGACCTCACGGGCTCCGCGTTCCGTCCGCAGGAGCCGCTGACCACGCAGGGTGCCGTCGCCCTGGTCGAGCGCGTGAACTCGCTGCGCCGCGGCCCGCACACCGGGCGCGCCTTCGACTGCCTGGTCAGCACCGGCGACAACACGGACAACCACGAGCACATCGAGCTGGACTGGTTCCTCACCGTCATGAACGGCGGCGAGATCGCGGCCTCCACCGGCGATCCGGACCAGTGGGAGGGCGTGCAGAGCAGCGGCGACGCGAGCTACTGGAACCCCGCCGACCCCGTGCGCGACCGCTATAAGGAGGTCGGCTTCCCGGAGCTCCCCGATCTGCTCGAGCGCGCGACCTCCTCGCATCACAGCCCCGGCCTGCAGGTGCCCTGGTTCAGCGTGTTCGGCAACCACGACGACTCCATCAGCGGCACCCTGCCCTCCGACTGGAAGGGCCTCGCGGACCTCTACACGGGCAGCTGGAAGTTCACCGGCTTCGCGGACCCGTCGGCCCAGAAGCGGCTGCGGGAACAGGTGAGCCGCGCCGAGAGCACCAGCGCGCTCTCCGGCTCGGTGAGCCGCAGCAGCGGGAGCGCCCGGTCCAAGCGGGACTTCTCGGTCACGGCCGACGAGCGCCGTGCGCCGTTCACCCCCGAGGAGTACATCCGCGCGCACCTGGAGCGCCCACAGCCCGTGGGACCGGCCGGCAACGGCTTCACCGAGAAGAACGTCCAAGAGGACACCGGGTACTACACGTTCGAGATCGCCGAGGGCGTCGTGGGCATCGCACTGGACTCGACGAACCGTGCGGGCTTCACGGGCGGCTCGATCGGCCACGCCCAGTACCGGTGGCTCGAGGAGGTGCTCGAGCGCGGCTCCAGCCGGCACTACGACGGTCTGGGACGGCTGGTGCGAAGCCAGGCCGAGGACACCCGCTTCGTGGTCTTCAGCCACCACACGCCCGATTCGATGAACAACCTGCTGCTCGCACCGGGCAACGGCGAGCTGCGGCACGCCGGCTGGGACGTCGCGAACCTGCTGGGGCGCTTCCCCAACGTGCTGGCCTGGGTCAACGGCCACACCCACACCAACGAGATCAGCCTGCACGGGCACGCGAAGCCCGAGCGCCGCTTTTGGATCATCAACACCGCCTCGCACGTGGACTTCCCGCAACAGGCGCGCGTGGTCGAGATCGTGGACAACCGCGACGGGACGCTGTCCCTGCTGAGCACCCTGATCGAGGCCGACGCGCCCTACCAGGGGGACGCCCTGGCCTCCCTCTACCGGGAGCTGTCGTTCAACGACATCCACGCGGACCTCGCCCAGGAGGGGACCCCGCAGGACCGCAACGTCGAGCTGCTGCTGGTGGCGCCCGGCGCCTGAGGCGTGCTCAGGCCGCCCGCCGCCCGACCCGCGGCCCGATCCGGCCGACCATGCGAGAAGGCCCCCGGGATCTCTCCCGGGGGCCTTCGTCTCACGTGCGCGAGGGGGGACTCGAACCCCCACGCCCTCTCGAGCACACGGACCTGAACCGTGCGCGTCTACCAATTCCGCCACTCGCGCGTGTCTCCGGCACCAGGAGTCGCAGCTCACCGAGACCGAAGTGCCCTCAGACTACTCGTACGCAGGCGCTCGCCCAAACCCCGCCGACCGTGGGGTGCGCAACACCACTCCGGCACGGGAACGCCGGCGCGCACGTCAGCGCGAGGATCCCGCCTGCCGCTCGCGCACGAGCTCCGCCTCGGTGAAGGCGTCGTCGATGTGGGCGGGGTCGATGCGCCGGCGCACCACCGTCACGTAGAGCACGGTCGCGATCGCGACGGCGATGATGCCGACGATCGCGGCGAGCGTCATCTCGGCGCGCACCACCACGGTCGCGAACACGGCGAGCAGGCCGATGATCCCGACGAGCGCGGAGACCCGTCCCCCGGGCATCCGGAAGGTCGCGCCCTCGACGCGGCGGGCACGGAACCGCAGGTAGGTCACGAGGATCAGCATCCACACCAGCAACACCGCGAACACCACGACGCTCATGAGGTACCCGAACGCGGCCACGCCGCTCATCTGCAGCACGGCGGCCGCGAGGATCCCCACGCAGCTCACGGCGATCGCGGGCGCGGGCACCCTGCGCCGGGTGACGCGGGAGAAGACCTTCGGGGCCAGGCGGTCCTCCGCGAGGGAGTGCATGATGCGGCTTCCCGCATACAGGTTCGCGTTGGCGGCGCTGAGGGCGGCGATGAGCACCAGCAGGTTCGTGATGCTCGCGGCGGCGGGCACGCCGATCGAGTCGAAGACGGTGACGAACGGGGAGGTCTCCACGGCCTCTCCGGTCGCCGACGCCTGCCTCCACGGCACCAGCGCGACGACGATGCCGATGCTCACCACGTAGAACAGGGCCAGGCGCACGATGGTGGTGCGGGCCGCGGTGCGGATCGAGCGCGCCGGCTCCTTCGCCTCGGCCGCCGTGATCGACAGCAGCTCGATGCCGCCGAAGCTGAACATCACCACGCTGAGGGCGATCCAGACCGCCGCCCAGCCGTTCGGGGCGAAGCCCCCGTCGGCCGTGAGCCCCGAGAGGCCCGGTGCGGGGTGCGCGCCCGTGCCCAGGAACACCAGGAACAGGCCGACGAGCATGAACACGACCACCGCGATCACCTTGATGCTCGAGAGCACGAACTCGACGGCGCCGAAAGAGCCGACGGTGGTGAGGTTGATGGCCAGGATGACCGCCGCGAACAGCACGATGCCCACGGGCACGGGGATCGCCGGGAACCAGTAGGCGAGGTAGAGCGCGCAGGCCACGAGCTCGGTCGCGGTCACCGCGACCGTCACGATCCAGTACAGCCAGCGGCTGAGGTATCCCCAGTACGGGGAGAGGTAGTGGGCGGCGAGGGTGCCGAAGCCGCCGCGCACCGGGTGGCGGGAGGCCAACTCGCCCATCGCGAGCGCGATCGTCGCCGCGATGAGCGAGCCGACGGCGAACGCGATGATCACGGCGGGGCCCGCGTAGCCGATGGCCTCGCCGGAGCCGAGGAAGAGGCCGGTGCCCAGCGCGGATCCCATGGCGATCATGGCGATCTGGCCGTGGCCGAGCGAGCGTGCGAGCTGCGGGGTGGGGGCCCCGCCGGGGGCTGACGGGGCGCCCGACGGGGCGCGACCGCTCGCCGATCCCGGGGCGTCGGACGCCCTGGGAGGGGGCGTGGAGGAGGAGGAATTCATCCGCTCAGGGTAGAGGTCCGCACGCCCGCTCCTCCACACGGGGTGGCGCGGTCGTCCTCGGGGGCCCCTGGCGCCTCCCGGGCGCGCATCGCGTCATGCGACGGCGTATGCGCGACATCTCTGCCACATGCGGCAGAGATGCTCGCTATATGCCGGTCGGCGACGCCGCGGCGCCGCCCGCACCTGCCAGCGCCCCGCGCCCCGCCCGCACCTGCTA
>NZ_JAKRMO010000113.1:0-5921 GCF_022346485.1 Brachybacterium sp. ACRRE
GAACACGTCCCGACTGCATGAAACTCTCGACTACCGCACCCCCGCAGCGGTCGAAGCGTCCTACACTCACCCCACGACGACCGCGCCCGCCTAACCACGGAACGAAACCCAGGGCGCTTCACATCCTGATCGTCGCGTTCACCTCGATCATGATGGGACTGCTCTCCGGGTCTCGCGTCCCCTACGACGCGGCCCGTGACGGTGTCTTCTTCCCCGTCTTCGCCCGCCTGCACCCGGAGAAGGAGTTCCCAGTCGCCGGGCTCCTTGCGATGGGCGCCGGCACCGTGGTCGGCTTCCTCATCGGTCGACTCACGGATCTCGCGGCTCTGATCCAGCTGCTGACGGCGGTGATGGTGATCGTGCAGGCCCTCGGCCAGATCGCAGCCGTGGTGATCCTGCGGCGGCGCGGACGCCCACGCCCATACAGCATGTGGCTGTATCCGCTGCCACTCGTCGTCGCCGGAGTCGGCTGGATCGCGGTGTACTGCTACTCCGACGCCGCGGCGCCTGGTCTGCATCCCATCGAGCTCTCGCTCGCGTGGGTCGTGGTGGGCGTGCTGTGCTTCCTCGTGTGGGCTCGGGTCGAGCGCTCGTGGCCGTTCGGGCCGCTTCCCGCGGCAGAGGAGCCCGAGACGGGTGAGCCGGGCGGGCTCTCGACGCTGGAGGACGAGGGTCGACGTGGCGAGTGACCGTGACGGCCTGATCATCGGCATCGATATCGGCGGGACCAAGGTCAGCGCCTGTGTCGCGGACACATCGGGATCGGTCCTCGCCGCTGCCGAGCACCGCGCGAAGCAGTCCGGGCGCGAGTTCGCCGACCTTCTGCCCGACGCCGTCGAGCTGGCTCGACGCTGCGTCCGCGAGGCGGTCGACAGAGGTCCTCATGAGAAGCGCGAAATCTTGGCGCTAGGGGTCGTCACGCCAGGCATCGTCACCGCGGAGGGGATCGCACTCGCTCCGAACAATCCGGGGATCTCCGAAGCGGATCCTTCGAGGGTGCTCTCCCGTGCCCTGGGAACAGATCGCGTATCTTGGGCGAACGATGTCAAGGCGGCCGCGCTCGCCGAGCATGCCTGGGGGTGCCTGAAGGGCGTGCACACCGGCGTCTTCGTGAACATCGGCACCGGAGTGTCGGCCGGTGCCGTGGTGAATGGTGAGGCGCTGTCGGGAGAGCATGGTGCGGCACTGGAGATCGGATCTCTCCTGCCGCGTGCTGGCGGCCCGTACCGCAGTGTGCGGGAAGGTGGTGCGCCACTCGAGGACCAGGTCTCGGGCCGCGCCCTGCGCGACGCGTGCTCGGCTGCTGGGCACGAGGAGCTCTCGGCGTCCGATCTTCTCGTGAGGGCTCATGCGCCCGACGTGGATGCTCGGGATCCTCTGACGGTGATCGGGCGAGATGCGCTCACGGAGGTCGCTCAGGCGCTCGTGACCGTGGCGATCGTGCTCGACCCAGGGGTGATCTCGCTGGGTGGGGGTGTCGTCACGGACGAGGTGTTCTCCGTAGTTCGTTCTCACGCGCGCACGGCGCTCGACACCTCCGTGCCCTGTCCTCCGAGGCTCGAGATGACCGCCCTGGGCGGCAGCGCTTCACTCCTAGGTGCTCTGCTGATCGCCTATAGGTCCTGGGGCGGCGAAGTTCCCGAGATGCTCGGCTGCGTCGGCTGCGGCGACCTATGAGTGCGCTGTGGTGTACCGGGATCGAGCTGGTGCGCGGCTGAGGTGGCATCCCGCCCCATCGACCGTGGAGTCTTCGTTTCGACGTCGCTGGGTGAGGTCACAACGCGCATACGGGCGTGAGACCTCACCCAGCGACATCGGCCGTCGGGCGTTCGGTGCGCATCGGGGCGCCCGGCCGTGGCCGGGCTTGTCCACAGCCAAGCAGTACTAGAACTAGTAGACGCGCGTACCATGCCGGCATGAGTGATGTGACCCGCACCGAACTGAATCAGCAGACCGCCCGGGTGCTCGCACGCGTCCAGGCCGGTGAGTCCATGACCGTGACGGACCGGGGGCGGCCGATCGCCCACATCACGCCTGCACCGGCGGACCGCCGCGCACGCCGGCTCGCCAGCGGTGCTCTGCGCCCTGCGAAGACCGGCGGGGTGCCGACCATCAGCACCCCGATCACGCAGTGGAGCACGGAGCAGATGGTCGAGGACATGAGGGGCGACCGTTCGTGATCTACCTCGGCACATCCGCCGCCTTCAAACTGCTGAGCCGTGAACCGGGGGTCGCGGACGTCGAGCAGCTCTTCGCCTCGAGAGAGCTGCTCGTGGCGTCGCGCCTGCTCGAGCTCGAACTGCATGCGACCGTCGACCGCCGCGGCGGGGCTCACGCGGATGTCGATGCGATCGTCGACCGCGTGGAGATCGACGCGGTCGACGACGAGGTGATGGAGCATGCGCTGTCGCTGCGGTCAGGTCTGCGGGCCATGGATGCTCTGCATCTGTCGACCGCGCTCCTCTACGGCGACCAGGTGGAGGGGTTCGCGACCTTCGATCGCGAGCTGGCCAGCGCCGCGCAGGGATTCGGGCTCGAGATCCTGCCTGCGAGGGCGTGAACCGGGGCTCGTCCCACACGTGGGCGAGCCGACGGCTCCTCACTCGCCCCAGGCCCGCACCGCCACCACGTGCGCTGCGGGCGCGCCGTTCGTCTCCTCGACGATCATGCGCAGCGACCTGGTCGTGACGGGACTCCGGAGGGGAAGCACCCGGTGGCGACGGCGGTTGTCGTCGAGTCGCGCGATCTCCTCCCAGACGCCCTCGCGGAGCACCTCGAGTCGAGCCGCGCGCACCAGGGTGGGCATGATCTCGGCCTCGGTGCGGTGATGGTGGAGGTTGATGAGGTCCTCGTTGACATCGTCGTCGAGCAGCAGGTCGACGGATGCGATGGTCTGCGGCTCCTCCCATGCGAGCGTCAGCACCGGCTGCGGATCGTCGGCGAGCGGCGCCGAGACCCACATGTTCGGCCCGCCGAAGGGGCGCGAGAATCCGCCGACGGCATGGCGGGGGGCGAAGGCCTGCGTGGGTGCGGTCGACCGGAAGCAGATGCCGGTTCCGTGGAGGGTCTCCTTCCACTCGCGCCACTGGGCCGAGTACCTCTCCTCGGGCGGCACCTCGCGGTGCAGCATCGTGACGGTCCCGGGCTCGGCGTGATCGCCGCGGTGCACGCTGAGCGACGGGTCGGCGCGGAGGACGACGAAGGCGTTGCCGGGGGAATCCGGCGTCCAGTCGAGTTGCGTCCGGACCCAGCTGCGCCCGGGACGGACGGGGACGCGCACGCTGCGCCGGCGCTCGTGGGGGAGATAGTTCTGCGGCTTGCTCGTGCTGTGCACCTCGAGGACCAGCTCGGTGTCCTGCTCGGCGTCGACGAGGATCTCCAGCTCGCCCAGGCCAGGGTCGGCAGGGAGGACGAGCCCCAGGTCATGGTCCAGGGGCAGACGGCCCGTGCTCCGTGTCGAGGCGAGCGTCCGCTTGCTCGAGCTGGCGGAGGCACGGGCTCGCAGGGCGAGGTTCGACGGATCCTCGTCCTGGACGCCGAGGACCGACGCGTCGGCCCGCACCAGTGCGCGCCGCAGCTCGGTGATGTGGTCGGCGGCCAGATCGCGGGGAGCGGCGCCGAGCCGTCCGGCGAGGGAGGCGGCGATCCCCGCCGACTCCCCGAGGATGGCGCACGTGGCCATCACGCGCGTCGTGCCGAAGGCGACATGGCTCGCGCTGATGTCGCGCCCGGCCATCCACAGGTTCGTGACGTTGCGGGAGAACAGCGAGCGCAGGGGGATGTGGTAGTTCCCGTCGGGGTGCCAATGCCGTGATCCGCGTTCGCCGGCGTAGACGCCGCCCACGGGATGCAGGTCGATCGACCAGCCGCCGAAGGCCACGCGATCCTCGAACTCGGTCTGGCCCAGCACGTCGTGCTGGGTGAGCACGTGGTCGCCCACGAACCGTCGGTACTCGCGCTTGCCCGGCACCGCGCCGATCCACTCGAGGGAGAGGCTCTCGGCATCGAAGCGGCCGGAGTTCTTGATGTGGTCCCAGATCCCGTAGCAGACGGCCTGCAGCTCGTCGCGGATCCGCTCGTTGTCGCGCACGATATCGAGGTCCCCGCCCCATTCGATCCACCAGTAGGCGCAGCCGTTCATGTCCTGGCGGATGACGCGGTTCTCGGGGATGGAGGTCTTCTCGATGTCGACCGCGAAGGACGGGGCGACGAACTTCTGCGGATGGCCGACGTCCTTCGTGTAGAAGAGGATCGTCGAGCCGAGCATGTCGTCCCCGGGATGCTCCGGTGCCCAGGACTCGCCGTACGTCCCGCGGTCCTCGCTGCCGCGCATGGATTCGGCCCCTGCGAGGTGTCCGACGAGCCCGTCGCCGCTGCAGTCGATGAACGTGGGCGCGCTGAAGCGGATCCTTCGTTCGGACCCGCTCATCCACCCGGTGACCGACCGGACCGTGCGGCGCTCGACCGGCCCGTCGGCTTCGACCTCCGTGACATCGGTGTTCAGGAAGAGGGAGATGTTCGGCTCCGCGCGCACCGTCTCGAGCAGCAGCAGGTCCCAGTAGTAGGGGTTGCCGTCGGGATTGCGGTACTGGTTCTCCACGAACAGCTCGCCCATGATGCCGGTCTCGCGGGCGAACATGTGGATGCCGTGGGCGGTCGCGCCGCACACCCAGACCCGGACCTCGCTCGAGGAGTTCCCGCCCAGCACGGGCCGGTTCTGCACGAGGGCGACGCGGCTGCCCTGCCGGGCGGCGCCGACGGCGGCGCAGATGCCCGCGAGGCCCCCGCCCACGACGACGATGTCCGCCGTGATGCTCTCGCTGGGGATCTCGGGGCTCGCAGAGGTCTCGGGGATCGCAGAGGTCTCGGGACGGGCCGCGGGCGTGTCGGTGCTGTCGCCGCTCATGGTCGTGTCCGTGCTCATCGGGCTGTCATCCTCTCGGAGGTGCGGGGGCCGTGGGAGTCCTGGGGACCTGGGGATCGTCAGGGGCGGCGAAGGTGCCGTCGTCGATGAAGCGCATGCTCGGGTCGGACGAGCGGATCTGCGCGACGAGCACCCACAGCAGGCTGGTGGCGAGGATGTCGCTCGCACGCCCCGCGTAGTACTGGGTCCAGACGGAGCCGTTGCGGATACCCGTGTACAGAGCGATGTCCGATGCCTCGGCGAAGGGCGAGTCGGGATCGCCGTGCAGGGCGATCGTGCAGGCCCCGGCGGTCTTCGCCCGTCGCAGGAAGTCGACGGTCGCCGCGTCGGTGCCGGAACGGCCCAGGACGATCACCGCGTCGCGGTCGGTGAGCGTGTTGGCGACGGCCCGCAGGGTGTTGCCGCCCGCCTCGTGGAACCAGGCCGCGATGCCGATGCGCAGCAGCCGCATCTGCAGCTCCCGCAGGGCGATCGCATCGCCCCATTCGGCGTGGAGGTGCACGTGCTCGGCGCGGGCGACCGTCGTGGCGGCACGTCGGAAGGGCCGCACGTCGATCGCGTCGGCGGCGTCGCGCAGGGACCGCGCGGCGGTGCCGGCGAGGATGTCCAGGACGTCGTCGGGGGAGTCGGACGGACTGATCGCCGAGCCGATGTCGCGCTCCCAGCCGGACTGCGTCGTGCGGCCGTTGTCCAGGGCGATCGCGGAGCGGAAGGCGGGGAACCCCGAGTACCCGAGCCGCGTCGCCAGGCGCGAGACGGTCGCGGCGGACGCCTTCGAGCGCGCGGCGATCTGCGTGATGGAGTCGCCGCCCGCGCGCAGAGGATCCTCCAGGATCACGTCGGCGATGCGGCGTGCGGTCGGGTTCAGCTGCTCGGCGATGTCGCGCAGTCGCTGGAGGGCTGAGGCGGACGGGTTCGGATCGTCGGGCGAGGATGTCGTTTCGGTGTTCACGGGTGCTCGATCGTCGTAGGGGAGGGGGGCGGATCGTCTCGGGGG
>NZ_JAKRMO010000114.1:0-5335 GCF_022346485.1 Brachybacterium sp. ACRRE
GGGGGGGGGTTGTTTTTTTTAAACGGCCCCGGGCGGGGGGGGGGGGCGCCCCCCCCCCCCCCCCCCCCCCACCCGCTTCCACCCCTCACGAAGGAGCATCACCCGTGACCGAACGCATCGTCCTCGCCTACTCCGGCGGCCTCGACACCTCCGTGGCCATCGGCTGGATCCACGACGCCACCGGCGCCGAGGTCGTCGCCTGCGCGGTCGACGTCGGCCAGGGCGGAGAGGACCTCGAGGTCGTCCGCCAGCGAGCCCTGGACTGCGGCGCCGTCGAGGCCTACGTGGCCGACGCCCGCGACGAGTTCGCCGACGAGTACTGCATGCCCGCCCTCAAGGCGAACGCGCTGTACATGGACGCCTACCCCGTCGTCTCCGCGATCTCCCGCCCCGTGATCACCAAGCACCTGGTGAAGGCCGCGAAGAAGTTCGGCGCCTCGACCGTCGCCCACGGCTGCACCGGCAAGGGCAACGACCAGGTGCGCTTCGAGGTCTCGATCACCTCGCTCGCGCCCGAGCTCAAGTGCATCGCCCCGGTGCGCGACCTCGCGCTGACCCGCGACCGCGCGATCGAGTACGCCGAGCGCAAGAACCTGCCGATCGCGACCACGAAGCACAACCCGTTCTCGATCGATCAGAACGTCTGGGGCCGGGCCATCGAGACCGGCTTCCTCGAGGACATCTGGAACGAGCCCACCAAGGACGTCTTCAACTACACCGACGACCCGGCCTTCCCGCCGGTGCCCGACGAGGTCGTGATCTCCTTCGAGCAGGGCGTCCCGGTCGCGATCGACGGCCGCCGCGTGAGCGCGCTCGAGGCCATCCAGGAGCTCAACACCCGCGCCGGCGCGCAGGGCATCGGCCGCATCGACATCGTCGAGGACCGCCTGGTGGGCATCAAGTCCCGCGAGGTCTACGAGGCCCCCGGCGCGATGGCGCTGATCACCGCGCACCAGGAGCTCGAGCGCGTGACCCTCGAGCGCGAGCAGGCCCGCTTCAAGCGCAGCGTCGGCGACCGCTGGACCGAGATGGTCTACGACGGCCAGTGGTTCTCCCCGCTCAAGCGCTCGCTGGACGCCTTCATCGACGACACCCAGCGCTACGTCACCGGGGACATCCGGATGACCCTGCACGGCGGCCGCGCGACGGTCACCGGCCGCCGCTCGGAGTCCTCGCTCTACGACTTCTCGATGGCGACCTACGACGAGGGCGACCAGTTCGACCAGTCGCAGGCCAAGGGCTTCATCGAGATCTACGGCCTCGCCGCCAAGCAGGCCGCGGCCCGCGACGTCGCCTTCGGCAACGGCGAGGACGTCGACGCCGCCGACGAGGGATCGAAGTGACGGGCTCCGCCTCGTCCTCCCCGGGCCCGGCGGCCGACGGCCCGGGCGTGCCCGACGGCGCGCCCTCGTCCGCCGGCGCCGCGCTCTGGGGCGGGCGCTTCGGCTCCGGCCCCGCGGCGGCGCTCGCGGCGCTCTCGAAGTCCACGCACTTCGACTGGAAGCTCGCGCAGTACGACCTGCGGGGCTCGAAGGCCCATGCGAAGGTCCTGCACGCGGCGGGGCTGCTGAGCGATGACGAGCTCGCACGGATGCACGATGCCCTGGATCGGCTCTCGGCCGACGTGGCCTCGGGCGCGTTCGCCGCGGCCGAGGACGACGAGGACGTGCACACCGCGCTCGAGCGCGGGCTCATCGAGCGCGCGGGCGACGAGCTCGGCGGCAAGCTGCGCGCGGGCCGATCCCGCAACGACCAGATCGCGACGCTCATCCGGCTGTTCATCCGCGACAGCGCGCGCATCGTCGGCGACCAGGTCCTCGACCTGGTGGGTGTGCTGCTGGAGCGCGCGCGGGAGGTGCACGGCGCGGCGATGCCGGGCCGCACGCACCTGCAGCACGCGCAGCCGGTGCTGCTGAGCCACCATCTGCTCGCCCACGCCTGGCCCCTGCTGCGCGACGTCGAGCGCCTGCGCGATCTCGACGCACGCGCCGCGGTCTCGCCCTACGGCTCGGGCGCGCTCGCCGGTTCGAGCCTGGGGCTGGACCCGCAGGCCGTGGCGGCGGACCTGGGGTTCGAGGACTCGGTGTGGAACTCGATCGACGGCACCGCCTCGCGCGACCTCACGGCCGAGTTCTCCTTCGTGCTGACGATGGTCGGGATCGACCTCTCGCGTCTCGCGGAGGAGGTGATCCTGTGGAACACGAAGGAGTTCTCCTTCCTGACCCTGGACGACTCCTTCTCGACGGGGTCCTCGATCATGCCGCAGAAGAAGAACCCGGACATCGCCGAGCTCGCGCGCGGCAAGGCGGGGCGGATCCTCGGGGACCACACGGGTTTGCTCGCGACGCTCAAGGCGCTGCCGCTCGCGTACAACCGGGATCTGCAGGAGGACAAGGAGCCGGTCTTCGACCAGGTCGACTCCCTGGGCCTCGTGCTCCCCGCGTTCACCGGGATGATGGCGACGCTGGTGTTCCATACCGAGCGCATGGAGCAGCTGGCCCCGCAGGGTTTCTCGCTCGCGACCGACATCGCCGACCACCTGGTGCGCTGCGGCGTCCCCTTCCGGGTGGCCCACGAGATCTCGGGCGCCTGCGTGAAGACCGCGGAGGAACAGGACAAGGAGCTGTGGGACCTCACGGACGAGGAGTTCGCGAGCATCTCGGAGCACCTGGATCCCTCCGTCCGCGCGGTGCTGAGCGTGGAGGGCTCGATCGGCTCGCGCGATGCGAAGGGCGGGACCGCCCCCGCGCGCGTCGCCGAGCAGGAGGACGCGCTGGACGCGGCGGTCGAGGGCCTGCGCGCCTTCACGCGCCGCGCCTGAGAGCGGGTTCCGAGGCCGACGCCCGGGCCAGCGCTCGGGCTGACGCCCGGGCCGACGCCCGGGGGCGGCACCCGAGAACTCCGTCGCGCCCGGCGCGGTCGGTGGGGGAGAATGATCGCGGCGCCCGCCCGGGCGCCGCGAACGGACCGATCGAGAGGACCTGATCGATGCAGACCATCCTGGACGAGCTCACCTGGCGTGGGCTCGTGGTGCAGACCAGCGGGCGCGAGGCGCTCGGGACGGCACTCGCGGATGGACCGATCAGCCTCTATTGCGGTTTCGACCCCACCGCCGCCTCGCTCCACGTCGGCCACCTCACCCAGGTGCTGACCATGCGCCGCTTCCAGCTCGCCGGTCACCGGCCCTACGCGCTGGTCGGCGGCGCCACCGGACTGATCGGCGATCCGCGGATGTCGGGGGAGCGGGTGCTGAACGACGAGAGCGTCGTCGCCGGCTGGGTGGACTCCCTGCGCGGCCAGATCTCGCGGTTCCTCGACCTCGAGGGGCCCTCCGGCGTGCGGATGGTCAACAACCTCGACTGGATCGGGCAGATGAGCGCCCTGCAGTTCCTGCGGGACGTGGGCAAGCACTACCGCATGGGGACGATGCTCGCGAAGGAGACCGTCGCGCGGCGCCTCGCGAGCGACGAGGGCATCAGCTACACCGAGTTCAGCTACCAGGTGCTGCAGGGCATCGACTTCCTGGAGCTGCACCGGCGCCACGGGGTCAGCCTCCAGTTCGGCGGGAACGACCAGTGGGGCAACCTCATCTCCGGGGTCGACCTCATCCACAAGGTCGAGGGGAAGGACGCCCACGCCCTCACCACGCCCCTGGTCACGAAGGCCGACGGCACGAAGTTCGGCAAGAGCGAGGGCGGCGCCGTCTGGCTCGATCCCGAGCTCACGAGCCCGTACGCGTTCCACCAGTTCTGGCTCAATGCGGCCGACGCGGACGTTGTGAACTACCTGCGCTACTTCACCTTCCGCGACCAGGAGGACATCGCCGAGCTCGAGCAGGCGACGCAGGATGAGCCGCATCGGCGCCGGGCCCAGAAGGCCCTCGCCGACGACCTCACGACCCTCGTGCACGGGGCTGATGCCACGCGCCAGGCGGAGGCCGCAGCGGCCGTGCTGTTCGGCAGGGGAGAGGTGCGCGATCTCGAGGAGCCGACGCTCGATGCCATCGCCCGAGAGCTCACCACGGTCGAGCTGCCCGGCACGACCGCCCTCGTGGACGCGTTCACGGCGGTGGGCATCATGACCTCGAAGTCCCAGGTCCGACGGGCCGCAGCCGAAGGGTCGCTCACCGTGAACGGCGAGAAGGTCGACGCAGAGGGCGTCGAGCGCGCTCTCTCCGAGGCGGTGACGCCCCTGTCCGGCGGGTACGTGCTGGTGCGTCGCGGTCGGAAGGCTGCGGCGATGGTGCGGCTGAACGGCTGAACAGCGCCAGGGCTGGACGACTCGACCGCTGAACGGCGCGACGGCCGACGGCCCGCGCCGGCGCAGCCCGCAGGGTTCCTGCCACAGCCGGGCCATCGCGAGGGCCGGGTCCCGACACATGTCGGGGCCCGGCCCTTCCGCATACCGGGTCGCGCAGCACCGGGCGCACCGATGTGATGCCGTGCCCACTCGCAGCTCACACGCCCCGGCACAGGGGCGGCATGGGCGTTCACAAACGCCCGTCACCTGCGAGGACACGCGGTCACGGGGCCACAGCGGGACCCTCGCCCCGAATTGACCGGCCACCTCGCGGCCGCCTAATGTCTTCCTTGTCGCCGCAACGAGGACAACGACGGAGGACCGGCCCCCAGGGGCTAGGGACGACGCCGGCACCGAGGAGCGGGGACGAGCTGGACGGGCCTCCCGGGACCCGCACCACGATGTGGCGCAGATCCCTCTGGAGGACTTGCGGAAGGCGAGGAGCTTCGACTACAGTTGAGCCTCGCGCCTCCCCGACGGAGAGTCGGGCCGCACCGCGGACGGCGCATCGAGCCCCTGACACAACCCAGGATCTGGGTTGCAACGGTGTGCGCGTGTTGTTTGAGATCTCAATAGCGTGTCTGTTTGTTGATGCCAAATTTTTTGTTTTGGCATGACGGATGATGTAGCAGATTTATATGAATGTGCTAGTCGTTTGTTTTGTCGGGATTATAGTTTTTCATTTTTTGATGGAGAGTTTGATCCTGGCTCAGGACGAACGCTGGCGGCGTGCTTAACACATGCAAGTCGAACGATGATGGCCGTGCTTGCACGGCTGGATTAGTGGCGAACGGGTGAGTAACACGTGAGTAACCTGCCCTCCACTTCGGGATAACCTCGGGAAATCGGGGCTAATACCGGATATGAGCACCTACTGCATGGTGGGTGTTGGAAAGTTTTTCGGTGGGGGATGGACTCGCGGCCTATCAGCTTGTTGGTGAGGTAGTGGCTCACCAAGGCGTTGACGGGTAGCCGGCCTGAGAGGGCGACCGGCCACACTGGGACTGAGACACGGCCCAGACTCCTACGGGAGGCA
>NZ_JAKRMO010000115.1:0-4649 GCF_022346485.1 Brachybacterium sp. ACRRE
GATAGCATCTGGACATGCACACGACGCCCCTCGGCACGACCGCGCCCGCCCCCACCGGCGCCTCCTCAGGCATCGACCGCTTCTTCGGGATCAGCGCCCGGGGCTCGAGCGTCGGCCGCGAGGTGCGCGGCGGCATCGTCACCTTCTTCGCGATGTGCTACATCGTGGTGCTGAACCCGCTGATCATCGGAACCGTCCCCGATTCCACGGGGCACTACCTGGGCGGCGGCACCGAGCCCAACCTGCCCGCGGTGGCCGCCGGCACGGCGCTCGTGGCCGGACTGCTCACGATCCTCATGGGCGCCTGGGCGAAGTTCCCCCTGGCACTCGCCGCGGGCCTCGGCCTGAACGCCGTGATCGCCTACTCGGTCGCGCCGCTGCCGGGCATGACCTGGGCCGGCGCGATGGGCCTCGTGGTCATCGAGGGCGTCGTCGTGCTGATCCTGGTGCTCACCGGCTTCCGCCGGGCCGTCTTCAACGCGGTGCCTCCGTTCATGAAGACCGCGATCGGCGTGGGCCTCGGCCTGTTCATCGCCTTCGTGGGCCTGTTCAACGCCCGCTTCATCACCCCCGCCGACGGCACCCCGGTCCAGCTGGGGGCGGACGGCTCCCTGGCCGGCTGGCCGATCCTCGTGTTCATCGTGGGCCTGGTCCTCATGTTCGCGCTGTACGTGCGCAGGGTCCCCGGCGCCATCCTCATCGCGATCGTCGCCGCGACCGTGCTCGCGATCGTCATCGAGAAGGTCGTCGGCGTGGGCGCGTACTCCGACGGGTCCGACGGCGGCGCCGCGAACCCGCACGGCTGGAGCCTGAACGTGCCGAGCCTCGGCGGCTCGCCCGTGCAGATGCCCGACTTCTCGACGCTGTTCACCGTGGACCCCATCGGCGGCATCACCGCGGCCGGCGCCGTGGGCGCGACCACGATCGTGTTCTCGCTGCTGCTGGCCGACTTCTTCGACACCATGGGCACCATGGTCGCGGTCGCCGCCGAGGGCGACATGCTCGACGAGGACGGCGACATCCCCCATTCCCAGCGGATCCTGGTGGTCGACTCCCTCGCGGCGATCGCCGGCGGCGTCGGCGGCGTCTCCTCCGCCACGAGCTACGCCGAGTCGGCGTCGGGCGTCGCCGAGGGCGCCCGCACGGGCCTGGCCGCGATCGTCGCGGGCCTCGCGTTCCTGCTCAGCACGCTGCTCTCGCCGCTCGTCGCGATGGTGCCCTACGAGGCGGCCACCCCGGCGCTGGTGATGGTCGGCTTCCTCATGATGACCCAGGTGACCTCGATCGACTTCACCGACGTCGAGAAGGCGATCCCCGCCTTCCTCACGATCATGCTCATGCCCTTCACCTACTCGATCACGGTGGGCATGGGCGCGGGCTTCCTCATGTACGTCGTGATCCGGATCGTGCGCGGCAAGGCCCGCGAGGTCCACTGGCTGATGTACGTGGTGGCCGTCCTGTTCGTGCTCTACTTCCTGCGCGGTCCCCTCGAGAGCCTGCTGACGTGAGCGACCGGGCCCGGGAGGCGCACGTCGACGACATCGTCGCGGATCTCCACCGCGTGCTGCTGGTGTCCTCGAGGCGGCTGCGCTCGCGCGCGGCCTCGGAGGAGGTCTCCGTGGCCCAGTTCTCGGTGCTCGCCTACCTGCACAGGGAGGGTGAGGCCACGCCCGGGCGCGTCGCCGACTTCGAGCGCGTGAGCCCGCCCGTGATGACGCGGATCATCGCCCGGCTCGAGGAGGCGGGATGGGTCGCCCGGCGTCCCCACCCGAGCGACCGGCGGCAGGTCCTGCTCGCCCTCACCGAGGCGGGCGCGACGATCGTCGAGGAGGGCCGACGGGCCCGCAGCGCCTGGCTGCGGGAGAGGGTCGACGGCCTCGACGACGCCCAGCTCGGAGAGCTGGAGACGGCCACCCGCATGCTGCGCGACGTCCTGCTGGACGCCCCGCGCGAGGGTGCCCGGGAGTGATCGCGCCCGACGTGCGCGAAGGGCCCGGGCCGACGCCATGAGGGCGATCGGCCCGGGCCCTTCGCGCGGGCGGTCCGGTCCTCCGCGGTGACCGGCCTGCTGCTCAGCCCTCCCGCAGCGCGTCCAGGACGTGGTCGAGGACGGCGATCAGGGAGCGCACATCGGACTCCGGCACGGCGGGGAACGTCGCGATCCGCAGCTGGTTGCGGCCGAGCTTCCGGTACGGCTCGATGTCCACGATCCCGCGCGAGCGCAGCAGGGAGGCGATGCCCGCGGCGTCGACGTCGTCGGCCAGGTCCAGCGTCGTGACGACCTGGGAGCGCAGGGACGGGTCGGCGACGAAGGGGGAGACCTCCTCGCGCGCCGCGGCCCAGTCCTGCAGGAGGCCGCTCGTGGCGCGGGTGCGCGCGTCGGCCCAGGCCAGGCCTCCCTGGCCGAGGATCCATTCGATCTGCTCCGCCAGCAGCACGAGGGTGGCGATCGCAGGGGTGTTCAGCGTCTGGCTCTTGCGGGAGTTGCTGATCGCGGCCGTGAGCGAGAGGAACTCGGGGATCCAGCGGTCTCCGGCGGCCAGCTGCTCGGCACGCTCGATCGCGGCGGGGGAGAGGGCCGCGATCCAGAGCCCTCCGTCGGAGGCGAAGGACTTCTGCGGGGCGAAGTAGTACGCATCGGTCTGGGCGAGGTCCACGGACACTCCGCCCGCGGCGCTCGTCGCGTCGACGAGGACGAGCTGGTCCTCGCCGGCGCCCTCCGGCCGGCGCACCGGGAGCATGACACCGGTCGACGTCTCGTTCTGCGGCCACGCGTAGGCGTCCACCGTCTCGTCCGCCCGGGCAGCGATGCCGCTGCCGGGCTCGGCGCGCAGCACCGAGGGATCCGACAGGTGGGGCGCGCCGGCGGTCTCCGCTGCGAACTTCGAGGAGAACTCGCCCAGGACCAGGTGCTGTGCGCGCTCGCGGATCAGACCGAATGCGGCCGCGTCCCAGAACGCGGTCGAGCCGCCGTTGCCCAGGACGATCTCGTATCCCTCGGGGAGGGCGAAGAGCTCCGCGAGGCCCTCACGGACCCGGCGCACGAGGTCCTTGACGGGCGCCTGCCGGTGGGAGGTCCCCATGACGCTCGAGCCGAGCGCCGAGAGAGCGGCCATCTGCTCGGGACGGATCCGCGAGGGGCCGGAGCCGAACCGCCCGTCGGTCGGGAGCAGCTCGTCGGGGATGGTGATGCGGTCGAGCGCGGGCACTGGGCCTCCTGCGAGGTGACGGTGGTGGACAGGGCGCGGCGGCCGCGGCACAGGAGAGCGCCGCGTCGGCGCCGACGTTGCTATTGTCCGACGGGGCGCGTCCTCCGTGCGAGACGGCTCCGCTGTGTGGACGGTCCCGCAACGTCCCTTCGGCGACGAACCGGGGCGCGAGTTCTGGCAGTATCGAGGCATGAACCGCGCGGACCTCGACAAGAATCCCTACGACGTCGCCGGGATGTTCGACGGCATCGCGCGCAGGTACGACCTCATGAACGACCTCGCCGCCCTGGGACAGGTGCGTTCGTGGCGCAGGGCCATGGTGGATTCGCTGGACATCACGGCGGGCCAGCACGTCCTGGACCTCGCCGCCGGCACAGGGACCTCGACCGCCGCGCTCGTCGACGCGGGCGCCGACGCCGTGGCCGCCGACTTCTCGCTGGGCATGATGGAGGAGGGTCGACGGCGCCAGCCGCACATCCCCTTCGTCGCGGCGGATGCGCAGGCGCTGCCGTTCGCCGACGATTCCTTCGACGCCGCTGTCATCTCCTTCGGACTGCGCAACGTGCAGCAGCCTCGGACCGCGATCGCGGAGATGGCGCGCGTGGTCCGGCCCGGCGGGCGGGTCGTCATCTGCGAGTTCTCGACGCCCAGGTCCACCGTGTTCCGCACCGTCTACAGCAGGTACCTGCTGCGCGCGATCCCCGCGGTCGCCCATCGCGTGACGCAGAGCCCCGAGGCCTATGACTACCTCTCGGAGTCGATCCTCGACTGGCCGGACCAGGAGGAGCTGCGCACCTGGATGCTCGAGGAGGGCCTGAAGCAGGTCCAGTTCCGCAACCTCACCGGCGGCATCGTCGCTCTGCACCGCGGCGTGGTGCCGGCAGCCTGAACCTCGTCCCTCGGTCCTCCTCGTTCCTCAGGGCGCCGGCGCACGGCTCCGGGCCGCCCTCGCGAGTCCATGGCGGACCACCCACAGGCACGACCGGAGGGCTCCGAGCGAGCGAGCGGCGAGCCTCCGGCGTCGACCGGCGGTGCCCGCCTGGGCGCACGTGGTGCAGAACACGCTCTGACCTGGGGGTGTGGAGTTGACGTGGGGGCTCGGGGTGCGTAAGTTATTACCTCGTGCCCGGCCGACAGGTTCGGGGGATCGGAAACAGTGTTTCTGGTTTCTCGGATGGGGTTGGGTGCCACGGTTAATTCAATAGTCAGTTTCGGTGGTAGCCCAGATCACAGGGTGCCGAGTTGACATGGAGAACCGATTGCTCCTAAGCTTTAGGGGTTGCCTCGGAGAGAAAGCCCGGATGGGTGCGGATCTTTGAGTGCGCGTGTTGTTTGAGATCTCAATAGCGTGTCTGTTTGTTGATGCCAAATTTTTTGTTTTGGCATGACGGATGATGTAGCAGATTTATATGAATGTGCTAGTCGTTTGTTTTGTCGGGA
>NZ_JAKRMO010000116.1:0-4136 GCF_022346485.1 Brachybacterium sp. ACRRE
AATTAACCGTGGCACCCAACCCCATCCGAGAAACCAGAAACACTGTTTCCGATCCCCCGAACCTGTCGGCCGGGCACGAGGTAATAACTTACGCACCCCGAGCCCCCACGTCAACTCCACAGCCCCAGGTCAGAGCGTGTTCTGCACCACGTGACGCAGGGCGCTCGGGGTCGTTCGTGCGCCACGAGCACCCAGGGAACCGTCACACGCTCGGCGCGGGCCCCGTCCGTCGGCCGCTCGCGGCGTCGTGCGCCTTCGTGGTCCCGTCCCTGTGCCAGCGGCGCATGACGCCGAACTTGGTGACCGTCGCGATGACCATCGAGCCGCCCAGGATCACCGTCTGCACGGCGGTGGGGGCCTGCGGCCATGCGCCGTCGAGCAGCAGCAGCGCGCCGGCGCTGAGCGCCCAGGTGAGTGCGAGGAGGGCGAGCCCCTGGAGCTGGTGCCACAGGGCACCCTCGCGCTCGCGTATCCCGAAGGTCCAGGAGCGATTGGCGCTGGTGTTCACGATGGTCGCGACCAGCAGCGCGAGGATGTTCGCCGCCTGAGCCCCCATGCCGAGCATTCCGTGCAGGGCGGCGAAGCCCGCGAGGTGCAGCAGCGTGCTCGCGACGCCCACCGCGGCGAAGCGGATGACCTGCCCACCGGTCTGGCCCGAGGGCATGGTCCGCCCCAGACGCGCGCGGATGCCGTCGATGCCGAGCTCTCCCGAGCGCAGCGAGCGTCGGACCCGCAGCACGCCCCGGATGTCGTCGAGGGCCGTCCCCACCACGTCCACCCGGGAGTCCGGGTCGTCGTACCAGTCGACGGGCACCTCGTGGATCCGCAGCCCGGTGCGCTCGGCGAGCACCAGGAGTTCGGTGTCGAAGAACCAGGCGGGGTCCTCGACGAGCGGCAGGATCTCCCCGGCGACGTCGGCCCGGATCGCCTTGAACCCGCACTGGGCGTCGGTGAAGCCTGCTCCCAGCGCGACCGAGAGCCCGGCGTTGTAGCAGCGGGAGATGAACTCGCGCTTGGTCCCCCGCACCACCCTCGACGAACGGTGCAGGCGTGTACCGATCGCGAGATCGGAGTGCCCGGACATCAGCGGCGCGATGAGAGGCCAGAGCGCGTCGAGGTCCGTGGAGAGGTCGACGTCCATGTAGGCGAGCACGAGCGCGTCCGACGCGGACCAGGTTGCTTTGAGCGCTCGCCCGCGGCCCTTCTTGTCCAGGTGCACAGCGCGCACGCGGTCGGGCATGCGCTCCTCGAGGTCCGCGGCGATCTCCCGGGTGCCGTCGGTGCTGCCGTTGTCGGCGACCGTGATCCGGAACGGGTACGGGAAGGTCGAGCGCAGGTGGCGGTCCAGGCGCTCCACGCACGCCTCGATCGTGTGCCGCTCGTTGAGGACCGGCACCACCACGTCCAGCACCGTGGTACCGGGCTCCGCACTCACCAGAGGTCGGGCCTGGGGCAGGTCCTCGGGTGTGTGCGCCGAGTGTCCCTGGCTCCCGGAGCGGGTACCGGGGGCGCTGTCGGCGCGCCCGGCCCCGGCGGACAGGCCGCCCGTGCTTCGTGCGAGGTCCAGGGTCATGACGCCTCCTGGGTGCTGGTGGAGCTGGAGACGGGCTGGGTGAGGTCGTAGAACGTGGAGTCGCCGATGGTGACCTCCTTGAAGTTCTCGCTCGCCCACTCGACGATCTCGCTCGCGGAGTCGGAGCCGCCGTTCTGCTGGCCGAAGCCGCTGCTGGCGAGCAGGTAGTGGATCTGGCCGTCCTCGACGTACTGCTGGAACTGCTCGAGGGTGGGGCTCGGGTCGGATCCGTTGAACCCGCCGATGGCCATCACCGGCTCCTCGGTCGCCAGCTGCATGCCCGCGGCGCTCTGGCTGCCGACGGCCGCGGCGACCCAGGTGTACTGATCGGCGTCGGCGGTGAGGGCGTCGACGACGTCCTGGTCGGGCTCGGTGGCATCGAGCAGGCCGCTCATGCCGCCGCCCCCGCCTCCGCCGGGCCCGCCGCCCATGGCGCCTTCGGCTCCGCCGGCCGACGGCATCTGGCCCTGCTGGGTCTGTCCCTGCTGGGACTGGCCCTGCTGGGACTGCTGCCCCTGGCTCGACTGCCCCTGCTGGGACTGGGAGGACTGGCCGGGAGGTGTGCCCATCCCGCCCTGGCCGTTCTGGCCCTGACCGTTCTGGCTCTGGCCGGTCTGGCTCTGGCCGGTCTGCCCGGTCTGGCCCTGGCCGCCGGGGAAGCCCTGGCCTCCGCCGGGCCCGCCCTGACCGCCGCCCTGGCCTCCCGGGCCTCCGCCCATACCGCCGGGGCCGCCGCCCATACCGCCGGGGCCGCCGCCCATGCCGCTGGAGACCGTCGGCCCCGCGGTGATGATCGAACCGGTCTTGGCCGTGGTCACGGTGCTCACCGCGTAGGCGGCCTGCCCGGCGCCGGCGCTCAGGATCGCGCTGGCCAGCAGGGCCGCGAGCAGCGCCCTGCCCATCCGGTGGGCGAAGAGCACGCCGACGGCGGCGAGGATGCCGGTGGCGAGGACGAGGATCGCGAGCCACTGCCCGTACTCCGTCTGTCGCTGCAGGAGCACGAAGCCCCAGATGCCGGTGGCGAGCGCGGCGAGCGCGAGGCCGATCCTGGCGAGCCAGGTGCCGCGGCGCTGCCACAGCTCCCCCGCTCCGGCGCCGACCATCGCGGCGATCGCCGGCGACAGGGCCACCGTGTAGTACTGGTGGAAGATCCCGGCCATGAAGGAGAACGTCAGGAAGGTGGCGAGGAACCAACCGCCCCACACCATGTGGGAGGCGCGGCGCATGTCGGTGCGCGGGGCGCGTCGGCCCATCCACAGCGCGAGCACCACGAGGATCAGCGCGGCGGGGATCAGCCAGGAGATCTGACCGCCCAGGTCCGAGGAGAAGAGCCTCGCGAGGCCGGTCTCCCCGGAGGAGGGTCCGCCGCCGCCCACGGATCCGGTCTCTTCGCCGTTGATGCGGCCCAGGCCGTTGTACCCGAAGGTCAGCTCGAGGAACGAGTTGTTCTGGGAGCCGCCGATGAAGGGCCGCCAGCTCTCGGGCACGAGCTCGACGATCGCGACCCACCAGCCGCCGGCGACGACGAGCGCCCCGACCGCGGCGAGCAGCCCCAGCACGCGTCGGCGCCAGGTCGTGGCGGCGAACAGCATGAAGGCGAGCCCGAAGAAGGGCACGACCAGGAACGCCTGCAGCGTCTTGGTGAGGAAGCCGAAGCCGATGAACACGCCCACCAGGGCCATCCAGCGGATCGAGCCCTTCTCGATCGCGCGCAGGGTCGCCCACGCGCCGAGCGCCATGAGCATCACCAGCAGCGCGTCGGGATTGTTGAAGCGGAACATGAGCACCGCGACCGGGGTGATCGCCATCGCCGCACCGGCCACGAGGCCCGCGCCCACGCCGAAGTACCTCTTCACCGTGCGGTCCACGAGGAGCACGGTGCCGATGCCCATGAGCACCTGCGGCAGCAGGATCGCGATCGTGTTCAGCCCGAACATGCGCACGGACAGCGCCATCAACCACAGCGAGGCCGGCGGCTTGTCCACGGTGATCGAGTTCGCGGCGTCGGAGGAGCCGTAGAAGAACGCCTTCCAGGACTCCGATCCTGCCTGCACGGCCGCCGAGTAGAACGAGTTCGCGTACCCGTTGGCGCTGAGGTTCCAGAAGTACAGGACCCCGGTCGCCACGAGCAGACCGAGCAGCGCGAGGCTCGCCCGCGGGGACTCGTCCAGGAGCCTCCTGCGCACGGCCTCGAGCCGGTGCGGGGGCTTCCCGGTCGCCGCGCCCGGGCTCGATGCCGCGGGCGCGGCGCCCGTCGGCCGAGCGTCTGGTGAGGACGAGGGGTTCGAGCCGTCCCCGGTCCGCTTCTCATCGGTGGTGGTCATGGCGGGAAGCCTTCAGGCCGGGCCTATGGATCTGCTGTGCCCCGGGCATGGTGCGCGTATGTGCCGGGCGCCTCACCTCACCGCCCGGCGACAGCACGGTCACAGCGGATCCATAGCCCCGCGGGCGAGCGTCGTGGCATGGACATGATCGATACCTCGATGACCACCTCCGTCCACGTCGTGCAGGAGGCCGCGCGGACGACGACCGAGCAGGCCCTCGCCGACCCGGCCCCCGAGCC
>NZ_JAKRMO010000117.1:0-3792 GCF_022346485.1 Brachybacterium sp. ACRRE
CGCCCGTGGCCCTCTGCACCGGCGTCCCCCATTGTGCCCGCACTCGTGGAGGGAGGTCGGCGTCGGCACCGCGGACCACTCACCCCGTCGGAGCGTCGGAGGGCAGAAGGGGGCCGGAAGGCCCCACCGCGAGCCCCATCGGATGAGCCGGGGCGCGTCCTCGCCGGCCGGATACGCTGTCCCCGGCCGAGGGAGGGGGAAGGGCATCACGCCCCGTCGGCCCCTTCGGATCGATCCCAGGAGGGTGGCTCGTGCAGTCGGTGACCGGCGAGGAGATCGCGAGGACCGTGCTCGCGGTGCTGGTGCTCATCGCCCTCATCACGCTCGTGCTGCGCGCGGCGGGAGTCCCGCACGGCTGGGCGTCCGCGCTCGCGGTGCTGCGCGGCATGCTGCAGCTGGCAGCGCTGAGCGTGATCCTCACCGGCGTGATCACCGACGCCCGGCTCGTGGCGCTCGGCCTCGTGGTCATGTTCGTCGCGGCCGTGCTCACCAGCACGCACCGACTCGGGGACCTGCGCGCGCACGTGCCTCTCGTGCTCGCCGGGATGGGGGCCGGCATCCTCGCGACCGTCGTGGTCGTGTTCGCGACCGGTGCGATTGAGCTCTCCGCCCGCTACGCCCTCGCGATCGGCGGGATCATCATCGGCAGCGCGATGTCGACGGCGACGCTCGCCGGCAGGCGCCTGCTGCAGGCGGCCGACGACCGCTGGGAGGAGATCGAGGGCTGGCTGGGGCTCGGGGCGACGCCCCGGCAGGCCACGGCCCCGATCGCGCGCCACGCGGTCCACGAGGCCCTGATCCCGTCCACCGACCAGACCCGCACCACGGGGCTCGTCACCATGCCGGGCTCCTTCGTCGGCGCCATATTCGGCGGCATCTCCCCTCTCGAGGCCGGACGATTCCAGATCGTCGTGCTCGCGGGGATCATGGCGACCGCGGCGATCACGAGCACCGTGGTCGCCTTCGGCCTCGCACCGCGGCTGTGCCGCGGCGACTCCCCGCGGCACCGCGAAGCCGCCTAGGCGCGGAAGACGGTCCGCCGCCCGGCGGGGCGTGACCCACGCCCCATCCGCCGCGGTGGACGCGCATGAAGGCAAGGCTTACCTTGAGGGAACAGATGTCCGTTCTATCCCAGTGGTCGTCTCCCGCGCCCGCCCCGCTCGGCCCCTCGGCCACCGGCGGGAGGCAGCGGCCGACGGGCCCGGAGGCCACATGCTCCTGCCGAACCTGCTGATCTCGCTGCGCGAGGGTCTCGAGGCCTCGCTGGTCGTCGGCATCCTCGTCGCCTATCTCGTGAAGTCGGGCCGACGGGACGTGCTCCCGAAGCTGTGGGCCGGCGTGGTGATCGCGGCGCTGATCCCCCTTGCCGTCGGAGCCGTGCTCACCTGGGGCCCCAAGACCCTCACCTTCCAGGCGCAGGAGATCCTGGGCGGGTCCCTCAGCCTGGTCGCGGTCGCGCTGACCACCGGGATGATCTTCTGGATGTCCAAGAACGCGCGATCGATGAAGCGCAACCTCGAGAGCGAGATGGAGCGCGCGCTGCGCCGCGGCGGCGGCTGGGGCGTGGTCGTGATCGCCGCCCTGGCCGTGGGCCGCGAGGGCGTGGAGACGGCGCTGATCCTCTGGGCGACCGTGAAGTCCTCCCTCGAGAGCTCGGTGTACTCGACGACGATCGGCATCGTGCTCGGCTTCGCGATCGCGATCGCGCTGGGCGTCCTCATCTACCGCGGCGCGGTCCACCTGGACCTCGGGAAGTTCTTCACCTGGACCGGCGGCTTCCTCATCCTCGTCGCCGCGGGGATCACCGCCTACGGCATCGGCGACCTCCAGGAGGCCGGCGTGCTGCCGGGGATCACCGCGCGCGCCTGGAACCTCTCCTCCCTGCTGCCCGACACCGGCTCGCCGGTCTACTGGCTGTACGTGGTGCTCAACGCCATGTTCCAGGTCAACCTGAACCCCACGGTCCTGCAGGTGATCGCCTGGTTCGTCTACATCGTCCCGGTCGCGGCGCTGTTCGTCGTCCGCACCGCCTCGCCGCGCCGCGCACGCGCCGCCGCCGAGCTCCACGACGCCCACGCCTGAGACCCGGGCCGCCTCGACGTTCGCCCCGCTCCCACCCATCCCGATCGGAACCCGATCCCTCACCCCTCGACCAGGAGCTCCCATGACCACGACCCCTCCCGCGATCCGCGCCGACCGCCGGCCGCTCCCGCGCCGCACCCTGCTGGGGCTCGCGCCGCTGGCCACCCTGGGCCTCGGACTCGCCGCGTGCACCGACAACCCCGCGGCCTCCGAGGACGCCGCCGGCGGCGATCCGCGCACGATCACGGTGACCATCACGGACGACGCCTGCACGCTGTCGGCCGCGACGATCCCCTCGGGCCAGGTCACGTTCTCGGTGAAGAACACCGGCAGCGTGCCCAACGAGTTCGAGATCCTCGCCCAGGACAAGCTGCGCATCGTCTCGGAGAAGGAGAACATCGGCCCGGGCACGAGCGTCGAGCTCACCACGGCCCTCAAGGAGGGCACCTACTTCACGGCGAGCAAGCCGAACATGGTGGGCGACCTCGTGGGCGCGGCCGAGTTCACCGTCACCCAGGGCGAGGACGTCGAGGTCGACGAGGACACGAAGAAGCTCGAGGAGAAGGCCGTCACCGACTACACGGCCTACATCAAGGACCAGGTGGGCGCGCTCGTCAGCAGCGCCAAGCTGTTCACCGACGCCTACACCTCCGGCGACACGGAGAAGGCCAAGGCGCTGTTCCCGCAGGGACGCCGCCCCTACGAGCGCATCGAGCCCACCGCGGAGGCCTTCGGCATCAAGGAGGCGGGCGACCTCGACGTCGCCATGGACGTGCGCGTCCAGGACCTCGCGGCCGACGCCGGCAAGAAGGTCACCGACCCCTCCGTGCTGAAGTCCTGGACCGGCTGGCACCGCATCGAGGCCGACCTGTTCACCGACGAGGGCTCCCCCTTCTCCTTCGCCTCCGACGCCGAGCGCACCAAGGCCGCCGACGACCTCACCGCCAACATCCAGACCCTCTACGACCTGGTCTACGGCAAGGAGAAGGGCCTGGGAGGCGCCACCTTCGCCGTCACCCTCGAGGACGTCGTCCAGGGTGCGCAGGGCCTCATGGAGGAGGTCGCGACCAGCAAGATCGTCGGCGAGGAGGACACCTTCTCCCACACCGACCTCGACGACTTCCAGGCGAACCTGGACGGCGCGAAGGTCGCCTACGGCAACGTCCAGGACCTCGTGAAGGCGAAGGACGCGGACCTGGACACCTCGCTCGGCGAGAAGTTCGACGCCGTCCAGAAGGAGCTCGACAAGCACGTCGACGGGAAGACCCCCGACGGCGCGCCGAAGTACGTGGACTACTCGACGATCGCCGCCGTCCAGGAGGACGCCGGCGAGGCCCCCGGCGACAACGACTACACCAAGGAGCAGCGCGCGATCTCCGACGTCATCAACGCGCTCGCCGAGGAGCTCTCGAAGGTCGCCGGTACGATCCTGCACTGATCCGCACCGGCCCGCCCCGCCGCTCCCGCACCCCTCGAAGAGGCCCATGACCAGCCACGATCGCCCCGACGCCGACACCCCGCAGAACGCCGATCCCGCGTCGGCCGAACCAGCGGCGACTGATCCTGCGTCGGCAGACGCCGGGTCGGCCGGTCCCGCGTCTGCTGATCGCCGGGGCACGGACTCCGCCGCCGCTCCGGCCGACGGGTCCGGTCGCGGGGGTCTCGGCCGCCGGGGCCTGTTCGGCGCGGCCGGGGCGGGGCTGGTCGCTG
>NZ_JAKRMO010000118.1:0-3772 GCF_022346485.1 Brachybacterium sp. ACRRE
GTCCTCGTCCTGCCCCCGCCGACGCGCTCAACCCGCTGACCACGATCGCGATCGCCGTGGCGGCGGCCGTCGGCTCCTTCGCGATCGACCGCTGGCAGCTCGGTCTCCTCTCGTGCGTGCTCGTCGCGGTCCTCGCCCCGCTCGCCGTGCGCGGGGTGCGTAGCACGGCGCTGCGTCTGATCCCGATCGCGCTCGCGGCGGTCGGCCTCTGCTGGTCCACGGTGCTCGCCTCTCCCCTGCCCGTGCTCTCCGGGGCCACGTGGCTGCTGGGTCTCAAGGAGTCCCTGCGGATCGGATACTTCGTGGCTCCCGGCGCGCTGATCTTCGCCTCCCTCGATCCGACGCGGCTCGGAGACGCCCTCGGCGGGAGGCTGCGTCTGCCCGGTCGGCCGGTCGCGGCGAGCGTCGCGGGGCTCGTGCGGGCAGGTCTCACTGCCGACGTCTGGGAGCGGATCATGACCAGTCGCCGCCTGCGCGGCCTCGGGGCGCGGCGCGACCTGCGCCATCCGCTGCGCTCGGGCGCGGCGCTCGTGCGGCTGCTGGCCTCGTGCACCCTCGCCCTCCTGGTCGACGCGGTGCGAGGCACCGAGCAGCAGGCGCTCGCGATGGATGCCCGCGGCTTCGCGACCGCGCAGCACCGCACCTGGGCGCTGCCCAGCCCGTTCACGAGGGGCGACCTCGTGGGGCTCGCCGTCGCCGTGCTCCTGCTCGCGGCGCCCTGGGTGCTGCGGACGGTGCTGGGCGGCTGACGAGCCGACCCCGTCGACGCGGGCAGCGACGCCCTTCGACGTCGACGCAGCCCCGGGGCCCGGCCGCGGCGGGCAGAGGTCCGCGAACAGCCCGTGCACCTCGCGTAGCAGGAGGTCGGGTGACGTGTCATATATGAGGTGACCCGACCTATGACTACGCGAAGTGCACGCACGCACCGAAGACCCCGGAGATCGCGCGGCTGGAGCCGGCGATCCTTCCTCCCGCCTCGCCTGCCGCCCGCCGTGCAGTCGACGACGGATGACGTTCCGTGTGGTCGCCGCGTCGTGCGGGCCTTTACCCTGGTGCGCATGACTTCCGACGCCGCGCAGCCCGATCCCCCGCAGCCCGACTCCTCTCAGTCCGCTTCCGCGCAGCCCGGATCGCCGCTCACCTCCGAGGAGCATGACGAGCAGGTGCTCGCGCTGGCCCGGAGGATGCTCGACGATGCCCGTGAGGGCCGGGGTGACGCCCTGCTGCCGCTGCTGGACCAGGGGGCGCCGGTCGCCATGCGGGACTCGCGGGGCAACACGCTGCTGATGCTCGCCGCGTACCACGGTCACGCGGACCTGGTGCGTGAGCTCGCCGCCCGCGGGGCGGATGTCGATCAGCTCAACGACCGCGAGCAGTCGCCGCTCGCGGGGGCCGTCTTCAAGGGGTACGACGACGTGGTGTCCGCGCTCCTGGATGCCGGGGCGGATCCCGATGCGGGCACCCCGAGCGGCCGCGACTCCGTCGCCTTCTTCGGCCGGGAGGAGATGGGCCGGCTCATCGAGGAGAAGGCGCCGCGCGCCTGATCGCAGCGCCTCACGGGCGTACGCCGCTCAGGCCCGCCGATTCGCCCCTCCCGCTGCCCGCGGATCAGTCCCGCGGGTGCACGTAGCGCATCGGCACGTGCTCGATGCCGGCCTCGAGGAACAGCGGCCCGGTGGTCTCGAAGCCCATGCTCCCGTACCAGCGCTCGAGGTACGCCTGGGCGCCGATCTCGACCACCGCCTCCGGTGCGATCTCGCGGGCCACGTCGAGGGCCGCGCGCACGAGGCGCCGGCCGAATCCGTCGCGCCGACGGTCCGCGCGCACCACCACGCGGCCGATGTGCACGGTGCCGTCGGGGTCGCGCAGGATGCGCAGCTGGGCGACCGGCTGGCGCTCGAGCCCGCCCGTGACGGGCTCCGCGTCCGGCACCTCGATCCACAGCAGCACCGTGGAGGCCTCGAGCTCACGGCCGTCGAGGTCGGCGTCGTCGGCGTGCTGCTCGAGGGTGAAGACGTCCTGGCGGAGCTTCGCGAGCAGGTAGACGGTGCGCGGATCGATCTCCTGCAGGTGGGCGCGGCGCAGCACGCCGCCCGTCTCGGGATCAGGCATGCCCATCACCGTAGCTGCCCGTCCTGCGGATCCGCCCAGGCGGCGGCAGGCGGATCCGCCCAGGCGGCGGCCGGGTGCTCCGTGGTCCAGCTCGCGCGGCGCGAGCGCCGGGTCTGGCAGCGGGGGCACCAGAACACCGTGCGCCCGGCGAGCTCCGTCGACCGGATCGCGGTCCCGCACAGGCGGCACGGCAGCGTCTGCCGGTGGTACGTGTAGAAGGACTGCTCGCGGGGCACGACGCTCGGGTCGTCGTCCCCGTTCTGCCGCGTCGCTCGGGTGCGCTCCTGGATGACCGCCTCGATCTCGCGGTGCTCGGGCTCGGTCGTGACGATGCGGCCGGTGCGCGCGCCGTACCGCATGAGGGGCACCAGATCGTCCCAGATCCCGCGCACCATTCCCTCGGTGAGGTCCTTGCCGGGCACGAAGGGGTCCAGGCGGGCGCGGAACAGCGCCTCCGCCCGGTAGATGTTGCCGACCCCGGCGATGACCTCCTGGTTCATCAGCAGCACGCCGATCGACGTGCGGGACCGCCGCACCCTCTCGACGAATCGGTCGGGGTCCGCGTCCTCGCGCAGAGGGTCCGGACCCAGCCGCTCCAGCACGGCGGCGCGGCCCTCGGCGTCGAGGATCTCGCAGGCGGTCGGCCCGGTGAGATCGGCGAGTCCGTGGGGGCCGGCGATGCGCAGGCGCGTGGTGGGGCGCGGGACCAGGCGGCGCCAGTCCTCCGTCGCGGCGTCGTGCAGGTCGTACCCGTCGGCCGCTCCCGAGCCGCCGCCCTGCCGGGTCTCCCGCTCGCCGATCCGCACCCGCGGCGCGCCGATCGCGTGGGCGAGCGCGAAGCCCTCCTCGCCCGCGAAGGTCCACGAGCCGTACAGGCCCAGGTGCACGCGCACCCAGCGGGTCACCGGATCGGAGACGTCGACGGACTCCTCCGGGGTGAAGGCGATGAGGAGCTGCTTCCCTGCCGCCTCGGCCCCGGCCAGCACCCAGCCGTCGATGCTCGCGGCGTCGGGGAACCGTCCCTGCGGGCTCGAGGTGCGCACGCGGCGTCCGCCGAAGCCCGCCGTGAGGGCGGAGGCGAGCCGGTGGACCGTGTGGCCCTCGGGCATCAGGCGCCGGCGGAGCCGGAACCGGCCGCGGAGTCCCCGTCGGCCGACGGGTCGTACCCGCCCGTGCGCTCGTAGAGGCCCACCAGGTCGATGCGCCGCTGGTGGCGCTCGTCGCCGCTGAAGGGCTCCGCCAGGAACAGGTCGATGAGGTGCTCGAGCTCCTCCTCGGTGTGCTGACGGGCGCCCACGGAGATCACGTTGGCGTCGTTGTGCTCGCGGGCGAGCTTCGCCGTGTCCTCGTTCCACACCAGGGCGGCGCGGACGCCGCGCACCTTGTTCGCGGCGATCTGCTCGCCGTTGCCGGAGCCGCCGATGACGACGCCCAGGCTGCCGGGCTCGGCGACGACGGCCTCGCCGACGGCGGTGCAGAACGGCGGGTAGTCGTCGAGCTTCTCGAAGGTGTGGGCGCCGTGGTCGGTGACCTCGTGGCCCTTCGCGGTGAGGGAGTCCACGAGCCGGTTCTTCAGCTCGAAGCCGGCGTGGTCGGTGCCGATGTGCACGTGCATGGAGGGGGAGCCTTTCACGGGGGCGGTCGGGTCCGGGGCGGGACG
>NZ_JAKRMO010000119.1:0-3646 GCF_022346485.1 Brachybacterium sp. ACRRE
GTGTAGGTCATCGTCTTCTCCTTCGGGTCGTCGTGCCGGACCCCGATCATCTCGGGATTCGGGGTCTCAGGCCAGGGTCAAAAACAGCTTCTCGAGCTCCTTGCGGTCCAGATCCTTGTCCGGGCTGGTCATGCACTGCTCCATACCGCTGGCGATGATTGCGAATCCGGCGCGGTCCAGCGCCTTGGAGACGGCTGAGAGCTGGGTGACGACGTCCTTGCAGTCACTCCCCTCCTCGATCATCCGGGTGACAGCGGCGAGCTGTCCCTGGGCGCGCTTGAGGCGATGGACGACGGGGGTCATGTCCGAAGGGTCGAGTTCCATGGCGTTCTCCTGATTGAGGGGCGATGACTCGAGCATATACCCCCAGGGGTGTCTTGCATACCCCCTGGGGTATATGTCATTCTCTGTGGCGCGGGTGCAGCGCACCCGACGGTCGCCAGCCCGGCCACGGGGGCGACCGACTACGTGGAGAGGAAGCAGTCATGCCTGAGATCACCGTTGCCGAGACCGATGTCCGTCGCGTGCGGGACCAGATCGTCGATGTCCGCGAGGACGAGGAGGTCGCCGAGGGGACGATCCCCGGCGCGATCCACATCCCGCTCGGACAGCTCTCCGCGCGAGCGGGAGAGCTGGACCGGGAGCGGCCGGTGATCACGGTGTGCCGCAGCGGGCGGCGCAGCGCCCGCGCGGCGGAGCAGCTCGAGGCCGCTGGATTCGATACCGCGACGATGGGTGGCGGGATGGTCGCGTGGCATGCCGCCGGCCTGCCGACCTCCTGATTCCGCAGCCCAGAAGGAGGCCTTCATGACGTTCACCCTCGTCCTCACCCTGTTGCTGGCGGTCCTGATCGGCGTCTCGCTCGGCCTTCTCGGCGGCGGCGGCTCCATCCTGACTGTGCCGATCCTGACCTATGTGGCGGGACTCCCGCCCAAAGAGGCGATCGCCGCCTCGCTGTTCGTCGTCGGGACCACCTCGGCAGTCAGCGCCATCAGCCACGCCCGCGCTGGCCGGGTGCGGTGGCGCACCGGGTTGATCTTCGGGGCGGCGGGGATGGTCGGCGCCTTCGGAGGCGGGATCCTCGGCGGCTACATCCCCGGCACCGTGCTGATGATCGCGTTCGCGCTGATGATGGTCGCGACGTCGATCGCGATGATCCGCGGCCGCAAGGGCGCCCGCGCAAAGGATGCCTCCCCGCGCGAGCTGCCCACGGCGAAGATCGTGATCGAAGGGCTCGCGGTCGGACTCGCCACCGGCCTGGTCGGCGCGGGCGGAGGGTTCCTGGTGGTGCCCGCCCTTGCCCTGCTGGGAGGGCTGCCGATGCCCGTCGCGGTGGGCACCTCGCTGGTGGTGATCGCGATGAAGTCCTTCGCGGGACTCGCCGGCTACCTCACCTCCGTCTCACTGGACTGGGCCCTGGTGGGCGCGGTGACCCTCGCCGCGATCCTCGGCTCACTGCTCGGATCCCGCCTGGCCGGGCGGATCCCCGAAAACGTCCTGCGCAAGGGCTTCGGAGTGTTCGTCCTGGTCATGGGAGCCTTCGTCCTGGTCCAGGAGCTGCCAGGGATCGCCGGCACCATCGCCGGCGCGGTAGCGGTCCTGTTCGCCCTCGCCGCCGCCGGATGCTGGTTCCTCCTGCCGAGCTGCCCCCTGCGCGCGACGCGGCGGACCGCATGAGCGCCTCCGCTCCCCACGCACCCGGGCGCGTCCTCGCTCTGACGGAGACCACCTTCGGCTCCGCGATCCGTTCCCATGAGCTGGTCGTGGTGGACTTCTGGGCCTCCTGGTGCGCCCCGTGCCGGCGCTTCTCCTCCATCTTCGCTGCTGTCGCCGCTGAGCACTCGGAGGTGCTGTTCGCCTCCGTCGACACTGAATCGGAGCCCGGACTGGCGGCTGCCGCGAACATCCGGGCCCTGCCCACGCTGATGCTCTTCCGTGACGGGCTGCTGGTGCAGACCCATCAGGGCGGGCTCCGCGCCTCCCGCCTCACCAGGATGCTCGAGGCAGTGCGCGCCCAGGACATGGGTTCCGTGGGCGCGCCGGCCCCGGAGGCTGATCAAGGATGACCCATCGCACCATCGCTGCTCCGCTCCGATGGGGGCTGCGTGAGAACCTTCCCCAGTTCCTGCTGCTCGTGGCAGTCAACGCCCTGGTCGGGGCGACCCTCGGGCAGGAGCGGACCGTGCTGCCGCTGCTGGCCACAGAGGAGTTCGGGCTGGACCACTACTCCGGGGCGCTGACGTACATCCTCGCCTTCGGCCTGGCCAAAGCCGGCGCGAACTACCTCGCCGGCACCCTCAGCGACCGCCACGGGCGCAAGCCCGTACTGGTCGCAGGATGGGTGCTCGCCCTGCCTGTCCCGGTTCTGCTGATCCTGGCCCCGACCTGGGGGTGGGTCGTGGCCGCGAACGTCCTGCTGGGTATCAGCCAGGGCCTGACCTGGTCCACCACCGTGGTGATGAAGATGGACCTGGTCGGCCCCCATCGTCGCGGCACCGCCATGGGCCTGAACGAGGCCGCCGGCTACCTGGGGGTCGCCGGGACCGCTATGGCCACCGGATACCTCGCCGAGGTCTATGGACTGCGGCCTGCACCGTTCCTGCTGGGCGCCGCCTTCATCGCCCTGGGCCTGGGACTGTCGGTTCTCCTGGTGCGCGAGACCCGCGATCACGCGCGCCACGAGCCTGGCGGCGCTGAGGCGCCCGATAGGAAGGGCCGCAGCGACCGGGAGGTCTTCGTGCTGACCAGCTTCCGAGATCGGTCACTGTCCTCGATCAGCCAGGCCGGCTTGGTCAACAATCTCAACGACGGCCTCGCCTGGGGGCTCTTCCCCGTCCTCTTCGCGACCGCGGGGCTGCCACTGGGGCAGGTCGGCGTGCTCGCCGCGGTCTATCCGGCCGCATGGGGCGCTGCGCAGCTGGTGACCGGGGCGCTGTCTGACCGGTGGGGCCGTAAAGGCCTCATCGTCGCCGGCATGCTCACCCAGGCACTGGCCCTTGCCCTGATCGCTGCCGGCTCGAGCTTCCCGTCATGGCTCGGGGCGATGGCGCTGCTGGGCCTGGGCACCGCGATGGTCTACCCCACCCTGCTCGCCGGCATCGGCGATGTCGCCCATCCGTTGTGGCGGGCACGCGCGGTGGGCGTCTACCGGCTGTGGCGTGACGGTGGCTTCGCCATCGGCGCCCTGGTCGCCGGCATCACGGCCGATGCCCTCGGACTCGAGGCCGCGGTCATCATCGTGGCCGCTCTGACTGCCGCATCCGGAGTTCTCGTCGCGCTGCGCATGCGCCGCAACGACCACCTCCCGACTCCCTCGTTGCATACCCCTGGGGGTACCTGATACCCTCGGGGGTATAGCTCGACTGTTATCGCCCACACCGCACAGGAGGAATCGTGCTTCTCGAACGCATCTATGACGAGGACCTGTCCCAGGCCAGCTACTTCATCGGCTGCCAGTCCCAGAGCGTGGCGCTGGTGGTGGATCCGCGGCGCGACATCCAGGTCTACCTGGACCTGGCCGCCCACCACGGGATGACCATCACCGCGGTGACCGAGACCCACATCCATGCCGACTTCCTCTCCGGCACCCGTGAGCTGGCCGCCGCCACCGGCGCCACCGCGTACGTCTCCGGCGAGGGTGGGGAGG
>NZ_JAKRMO010000011.1:0-80774 GCF_022346485.1 Brachybacterium sp. ACRRE
CCACCCCTCGGGCAGCGTCGGATCCGCCTGGGATACGCTGCCGACGATCCTCGGGCTCATCGTCTTCGGCATCGGCCAGGGCTCACTCGTCACGCTGGTCTTCAACGTGCTGGTCACGAGCGCACCGAAGCGGCTCGCGGGGGACGTCGGATCGCTGCGCGGGACCACGCAGAACCTGGCGTCGGCCGTGGGGACGGCCGTGATGGGTGCGCTGCTGGTGACGCTGCTCGGCGTGAACGTGGGCCGTGCGGTCGTCGATCACACCGAGCTCCCGCCCGAGCTCGTCTCGCAGGTCGACCTCGACAACGCGAACTTCGTGAGCAACGCCGAGCTCGAGCAGCTGCTCGAGGGGACGACCGCCACGCCCCAGCAGGTCGACGCCGCGGTCGCGGTGAACGAGGCCGAGCGCCTGCGCACCCTGAAACTGGGCTTCCTGGTCCTCGCGGGCATCAGTGCGGCCGCCGCGCTGCCGGCGTCCAGGCTCCCCCGCTACCGGCCCGAGGAGATCCCGGACCCGGCCCCGCAGGACTGAACGCTCGAGCGCCGGCAGCCGCGGGCGGTCGCACGCGGATGCCGGGCCGCCGCGGCTGCCGGCCCCGCCCCGCCCTCAGCTCACAGCGCGCGCCCCGTCCCCGGATCGAACCAGCGCACGTCGGCGGGGACAGGCGCGACGGTGAGCTCGTCGTCGGCGGCGACCGAGACCTTGCGGTCCAGGCGCACCACCACGCGCGGGGAGGCGAGCTCCACGTGCTCGCCGAGGTCCGTCGGCTCGCAGTAGGCGAAGGACTCCGAGCCCAGCGATTCGACCTGGCGCACCCGCAGGTGCAGCCCGTCGGCGCTGGATTCGGGCAGCAGCTCCCATTCCTCGGGGCGCACCCCGAGGACCACGCGCTCCCCCGCCCCGCGCGGCGCGGGGACGGCGACCGGATGCCGCGACGCGTCTCCGGAGAGGACCGCGCGGCCCTCGCGGACGGGCGCGGTGAACAGGTTCATCGCCGGCGAGCCGATGAAGGTCGCCACGAACAGGTTCGCCGGGCGCTGGTAGAGCTCGTCGGGCGTGTCCACCTGCTGCAGCTTCCCGTCGGCGAGCACCGCCACGCGGTGTCCCATGGTCATCGCCTCGACCTGGTCGTGGGTGACGTAGACGGTGGTCGCGCCGAGGCGCCGCTGCAGGTCCGCGATCTCGCCGCGGGTGGAGACGCGCAGCTTCGCGTCGAGATTCGACAGCGGCTCGTCCATGCAGAACACCGACGGCCTCCGCACGATCGCCCGCCCCATCGCGACGCGCTGGCGCTGCCCTCCTGAGAGCGCCTTGGGCTTGCGGTCCAGCAGGCCCTCGAGGTGCAGGATGCGGGCGGCCTCGTCCACCCGGGCCTCGATCTCCGACTTCGGCGTGCGCAGGTTCGCCAGGGCGAAGCCCATGTTCTCGCGCACGCTCATGTTCGGGTACAGCGCGTAGGACTGGAACACCATCGCCACGTCCCGGTCCTTCGGGGAGACCTGGGAGACGTCCCGCGAACCGATCCTGATCCGGCCCGCGGAGACCTTCTCGAGTCCCGCGAGCATGCGCAGCGCCGTCGACTTCCCCGACCCCGAGGGACCCACGAGCACGAGGAACTCGCCGTCGGCGATCTCGAGGTCGAGGGAATCGACCGACGGCTCATCGTTGCCGGGATAGGTGAGCGTGGCGCCCTGGTAGCTGACCGATGCCATCGACCCTCACTTCGCCTTCTGGGCGAGCTGCTCGAGCTTGGGCTCCATCCACGACTGCAGCGCCTCGAGCGTCTTCTCGACCGAGTCGCCGCCGACGATCTTGTCGAACGAGCCGCCGATCTGCTGGTCCCCGCCGGCCACGAACACGCGCGCGTAGTCCTGGGGCTTCGTGGTGGGCAGCTGGTCGAGAGCGGTCTTGGCCTGCGGGGTCTTCTTCAGGTAGCTCTTCATGCTGTCCGAGTCCACCGCGGCGGTCTGCACCGGCATGTATCCCGTGCCCTGCGAGAACGTGGCGGTCGACTCGGCGTTCGTGAGGAAGCCCAGCGCCTTGAGGGCGTTGACCTTCCGTTCGTCGGAGATGCCCGCGGGGATCGCGACCCCGGCGCCGCCCGTGGGGCACGCATCCCCCTCGGGTCCGGGGAGGAACGCCGTCCCGACCTCGAACTTCCCCTTCGCGGACTCCAGGATCCCCGAGAGCGAGCCGGTGGACTCGATGCACGCGGCGGACTGCCCGGAGCCGAACACGGTGGCCGGGTCCTTCGAGACGTCGTAGAGGCCGGACTTCTTGAAGTCCTGCAGCCAGGCGGCGGCCTTCAGGGCGCCGTCCCCGGTGAAGGTGGGCGTGTACTCGTCGGAGTACGCGCCGCCCATCGCCCAGAACATGCCCTGGCCGACCCACCCCAGGTAGCCCACGCCGTCGCCGGTCGTGAAGGAGAGGTCCAGGCCCGCCTTCTCCTTCAGCACGTCGGCCCACTCGCGCAGCTCGTCGTAGTCCTTGGGGCCGCGGTCCTCGAGGCCGGCCTTCTCCCACGCGTCCTTGTTGTAGTAGAAGAGCGGGGTCGAACGGGAGTAGGGCAGCGCGTAGTGCTTGTCCTGGAAGAGGTAGTCGTCGTAGAGCGGCTTCACGTAGGCGCCGGGGTCCACGTCGGCCTTCTCGAAGAGGTCCTCGAGCGGCGTGATCTGCTTGTTCAGCGCGAAGTTGAACCAGGTGACGTCCGAGACGACGACGAGGTCGGGCAGGTCCCCGCCGGAGAGCGCCGCGTTGAACTTCTGCTGGGTGTCCTCGTAGGTGGCGCCGCCGTCGACGAGGGTGACGCTGATGCCGTCGGACTGCTTCTCGAAGTTCTTGATGAGCTCCTGCTCGATGGACTTCGAGGTGCCCGGGTGGTTGGACCAGAACTGCAGCTTCTTGGCGTCTCCGCCCTGGGCGGAGTCCTCTCCGGTGCCGGCGCAGCCGGCGAGGGCGGTCGCCGCGAGGGCGGCCGAGCCGCCGATCACGCTGCGACGGGTCAGGGCGCGGGACGAGCGGGGGATGCGGGTCATGAGGACTCCTTCTGGATCGTGCCGCGTCGGACGACGGGCATCTTGGTGGGACGACGGAGCGGCGCTGCCAGGGCGGGGCCGGGGCCGGGGCCGAGACCGTGGACGAGGGCCCTCATCCCTTGACGGCACCCGAGGTGAGGCCCTTGATCATCGGGCGCTGCAGGATGAGGAAGACGACGAGGATGGGCAGGATCGTGATGATCGTTCCGGCCATCACCGGGCCCCAGTTCGACGTCCCCTCGTTGCGCTGCAGGAGCGTCAGGCCGATGGGCAGCGGGGCGGTGTCGGCCTGATCCGACATCAGGAACGGCCACAGGTACTCGTTCCACTCGTTGACCAGCGTGATCAGCACGAAGGCGACGAGGGTGGGCCAGCTCATCGGCAGCACGACGCGGAACAGGGTGCGCAGGGGGCCGGCGGCATCCATCTTCGCCGCCTCGATCACCTCGGTGGGCAGGCTCAGGAAGTGGTTGCGCATCAGGAAGGTTCCGAAGGCCACCCCGGCGAGCGGCACGATGATGCCCGCGAAGGTGTTGCGCAGACCGGCCTGGGCGATGATCGCGTAGTTCGAGATCACCGTGATCTGGTTGGGGATCAGCAGCGCCGCGACGATCACCAGGAACAGGACGCTGCGCACCCGGCGGGAGACCTCGGAGAACACCAGGGCGAAGGCGCTGAGCACGCCCAGCACCACCTTGATGACGGTGAGGGTGCCGGCGATGATGATCGAGTTGCGCAGGTAGGTCAGGAACGGGATCTGCGTGAACAGCGTCCGGTAGTTCTCGCCCGTGGGCGGGCTGGGGAGCCAGTTCGCGGGGCTGGAGATGATGTCCGGGGCGGTCTTGAAGCTCGCCACGAGGATCCAGATCAGCGGCACCAGGATCACGGCGAGCACCACGAGCATGGCGAGGTAGCCGAGGACCCGTCGGAGGGGCGTGGTCGCGTCGGTCATCGGGTCTGGTCCTTGTCCATCACGCGCACCTGGATCAGCGTGATGATCAGCAGCACCACGAACATGATCGTGGCGACCGTGGCCCCGTAGCCGGCGCGCTGGTTCTGGAAGGTCTCGAGGTAGACCTGGTAGATCATCGTGGTGGTCGCGGTGCCCTGCGGGCCGCCGCGGGTCATCACGTTGATGATGTCGAAGACCTGCAAAGAATTGAGCATCACCGTGATCGAGAGGAAGAACGTGGTGGGGCGCAGCTGCGGGAGCGTCACCTTCGTGAAGGTGGTCCAGGTGGAGGCGTGGTCGATCGCCGCGGCCTCGTAGAGGTCCGCGCGGGCGCCCTGGAGCGCCGCCAGGTAGATCACGAAGCTGTAGCCGACGTTCTTCCAGATGTAGGTGATCGTGATCATCGCGAGCGCCCAGCCGGGGCTCTGGTAGAAGTCCGGCGTGCCCGCGCCGACCTTGCCCAGCAGATCGCGGATCATCCCGAAGTGCGGGTCGAAGACGAAGCTGAACGCGATGCCGACGGCCGCTCCGGAGAGCACGAACGGCGCGAAGATCGCCGAGCGCACGATGTTTCGGCCGCGCAGCTTCTGGTCCAGCAGCAGTGCCATCGCCAGGCCCAGGACCATCGAGCCCGCGACCGCGCACACCGTGAAGACGACCGTGGTGCGCACGATCTGCCAGGACTCCGGGCTCGAGGCCCACTCCGCGTAGTTCTGGAACCCGATGAAGGTGGCGATCGGCGAGGAGATGTTCCAGTCGAAGAACGACAGCCGGATGTTGTCGAGCAGCGGGCGGTAGGTGAACATCGCCAGCAGGGCCAGATTCGGCAGCACGAGGACGAGGAACAGGGCCCAATGGCCGAGCGTCGAGCGCCGGCGCGCACGGCGCACCTCGGCCTCGCTCGCGATGTCGGGCTCGCCGCCGTTGTCCGGGGTGAGCACGCCGCGCATGTCGGGCACCGCGTCAGCGGTGCGTTCGGGGGACGTCACCCGCGCGAAGTTAGAGGTCGCCGGTGAATGCGAGGCGACTCCCCCGCGACCGCCCGATGTCCGATATACGTCGGACACCCGCTCTGTCCGGACTCGGGGCCGTCGCCATCCGCGCGGCAGCGGTCACGAAGCCGTGCCGAAATCCTCCGGCTTCGCTCCGATCCCGGCCATGATGATGTTGTCGTCGTAGTCGTCCATGTGGATCCGTACGGTCTGCGGCAGATGGTCCGGACCGCCATCGCCCCACGGATTCTCCAGAATCAGCTCTCCTGTCCTGCGGTCCACCCCGCTGACCTGGTAGACGTGCGCCGGGGCCACGTCCTCCCGCCCCGTCTCGACGAGCTTCGTCATCACGGTGATCGGTCGCTTCTCCTCGACTGCGGTCTCGAACTCCTCGAACGTGGGGCTGTTCCCCAGGAAGGAGTCATCCGGGGCCCTCTGTCCGGTGATGAGCTCGAGGCCGGCCCCAGGGGTGTCGGCGATGACGGACTCGTAATCCGGTCCCAGGTGGTTGACCGCCGCCTGCTCGTAGATGGACATGAACCCGATGGGGTCGTCGTCCGGGGAGTAGTCGGCCCCATCGTCGTCGACGCGCGCGCCGTCCGCCGCGATCTGCTCCGGCGCGACGTTGACGACGACGGGCTCCCCGCCCTCGTAGAGCGTCACGTCCCAGGTGCCGTCCTCGCGCAGGGTGATGCTGCGGGAGAGGAAGGAGGGGTCGGAGGCTGCCACCGCCATGAGCGCGGCGAGGAGCCAGCAGTCGCCGATGCTCCCCTGACGCATGGTCTGGGAGCCGATCGCCTCGGGTGAGAGGTCGACCTCGGCCGGATCGAAGCCGCGCCCCGCGTCGGTCCCGACGTACTGGCCGCCGAAGTCCTCGATGGTCATGGGATCGGCGAAGGGGTTCAGGGGCTGGTTCTAGAGGTCCTGGCCCGCATTCGTGAGATCCGACCACAGGCCCTGTGCTCCCATGAGCTCGGCATAGCGCGCATCGTCGAGCTCCCCGTGCGGGTCCGACACCGCATCCTGCTGCGCCGCCTGCGTCCCCAGTGCTCGACTCCCGGCATCCAGCCGCGCGCCCGCATCGCGCAGGGCCTCGGCGGCCTCTCGGCGCACCCGGTCCCGGAAGACGTCCCCGTCGGATCCGCGCCATTCGAGGCCTTCGGAGGCGGCGGCGAGCGCATCGGCGAGCTCCGCGCATCGTGCGCCGGCCGATTTCACGCGCCGCCCCACGTCGAGGAGCTGATCGGTGTCGGCACCGAGGAATCCGTCCACAACCCTCTCCTGTCGAGCGACGATGCGGGATACGGTCGACCGTATTCGACCCCTGAGCCGACGACCAGGGACCGGACGCCGTTGTGGACAACGCACCGAGAGGACCCCATGAAGCCGACTGCTCGCCATGGTCCTGCGGCCCTTGCGCTGCTCGGACTCCTGGTGCTCGCGTCGTGCGGCAGGGCCGAGCCGATCCCCGCGTCGGACGCCGTCGCCCATTACGACGAGGTCGCCGACGGTCTCACCGCGGCGATCGGCGGCGAGGACGCCGAGTGGACGTTCAACGAGCGCCCGCGGCATGTGACCGTGGAGAACGGGGAATGCATGTACACCGCCGGCCGGTGGGACCTCGAGGATCCGCTCGAGCACCCTGGTCCCGAGAGCGACGAGTGGAGGACTCGCATCGCCGCCGTGAACCCCGTCCTCGAGGAGAACGGGTTCGAGCGCATCGCGAAGCCCACGCAGCAGGAGGCCCAGACCTTCCTGCAGAGCACGGACGCGCACGGCGCGACGGCCACGATCTCCGGCAATGGCGACCTGTTCATCCACAGTGCCGTCGTCGACGCCGGGTCCTGCACGCCGGAGGCGCTGGGGATCGGCTGAGTTCGTCGCGAGCGCCCGGTCGGCTCGTCGCGGGCGGCCGGTCAGCGTCCGCCGGCCTCGGGCGCCCACGCGCCGGGGATCTGGGACACCGCGTCCTGGCGCCTGCCGGTCACCGGAATCGGCTGCAGCCCGCCATGCGGGGCGAAGCCCGGTGGGATCGCGCCCTCCCGACCGATCATGCGGAGCATCTGATCGGCGATGTCGGCCGCTCTGCGCTGGGAGAAGATGAACAGGGACTTGTCCCGGGGCGGGAGAGGGCCGGAGCGGCGCGGTGCACTGACATCAGCGCCCCACGGGCCGTTGAACACGAGAGCCGGCACGCCGAGCGCCCCGGGGAACGTCTTGTACTGGAAGAAGAAGAACGGCATCCCGAGCTCCTGCGCGGCCTTCGCCCCGTCGGCGACCACGCAGATCGTGCGCGGATCGATCTCGCGTCCTGCGATCACGTAGGTGGGGCTCAGCGGGAGTCCCGGGACCATACGCCCCATGATCAGGCCCCGCTCGCACACGACCAGGCGCGCGTCGACCGTGACCAGGTATGCCCCCAGAAGGATCAGCGCCAGCACCACCATCAGGCCGACGGTCAGGGCGAGATGATCGCCCGGGACCAGCACCAGCAGGATCCCGACCAGGACGAGGACGGCGAGGAGCACCGCCGGGAGCAGCGGCCCCGCGCCGACGCGCCAGGACTTCACCGGCCTGCCGACGATCTCCTGGTGACGACCGGCGATCAGACGTGCCCGCAGCGGGATCATCGGGCCTCCTCGTCCTCGTCCGTTCGGTCGTTCTCGCTCTCGCCGGCGCTCCCGTCATCGTCGAAGAGATCCGCGACGATCTCCTCGACGGAGTCGGCGGAGACCTGCATGAGCGTGATCTCCTCGCCCTCCGGGGACGGCTGGCCGGCGATGACCTCGCTCGAGGTGAGATGGAAGAGGACGCGCTTGGTGACATCGGTGGTCCGGCTGACCATCGACCCCACCGTGAGGGCTCGGGTGTCCGCCAGTCGCGGCCCCATCTCGGTATCCGACTCCACGTCCGCGACGGCGAGGGTGGCGGCCGGGCCGTCCTGGCCGCCCACCCCCGGCTGGTCGATCAGGTGCCTCACGCGCGTGGGCACCTTCGACATGGGCATGATCGTGAACATGTGGACGCCGTCGGCCGTGACCTCCTCCTCGAGCACGACGTCGTCGACGTGCGGGTAGTAGTACAGGCGATGGATCTGCGTGGAGACCTCGCGCTCGAACCACACCAGGATCCGACTGGTGCGTCGCAGCACGAGGGCACCGGTGGTGCGCGGCTCCGCCGTGACGCTCTGCAGCTTGTCGTCCGCCAGCGGCCGATCCTCTCCCTCCGCTGCCTCGATCTCACTGATCACCAGGCGGCGCGCCATCAGCGACCGCATCGCCGTGCGGGCGATCGGCACCCGTGCCGCCTCGTCGGCCGTGTGCTCCTCGAGATAGGGCATCGCGGTCGTCTGGGCAGTGCTGATCCCGTCGAGCGCGGCCAGCTCCTCGTCGGTGAGCACGGCGACCTCTTCGACACGGCTGCGCCCCGCCTCGATGAGTCCTGCAGCGCATGCGAGGGACCGCTCATCCACCGGGTTGTCACCCGCACGTCCGTCGGTCGATGTGTCAGTGGTCGAGGTCATGCGGCGGCTCCGTCTTCGGGGGTCGGGCGTTCTCCGGGACTGCTGCGTCAGAAGATGCTACCCAGTCCCTCCTTGAGCCCACCGGCCGCGTCCGAGATCGCGTTTCCGGCGGACTTCGCCGCGTTCCCGATCGCGTCCCCCGCAGCGCCCGCGGCATTGCCGACCGCTTCCGAGACCGCCTTCGACGGATCGGCGCCGAACAGCTCGCCACCCAGGTCCACGAGGTCCATGGCCAGGCTCGCGCCGGAGAGGACGCCGCCCACGACTGCGAGCGGCGGGAAGGCCACCCCGGCGAGCATGAGCGCACCTCCCGCGACCGAGAGAGCGCCGGAGACCTTGCCGTACCCGTCGTCGGCCATGGCGATCTGGCCGATCCCCACACCGATGTCCACGCCAGGGACGACTTTGCCCAGCATCTTCGAGGTCTTGCCGAGCTTCGCCAGCCCGTCAGGGCCCAGCTTGTCCCCGATCGCGGTGACGATCTTCCCGCCTTCGGCGAGCTTCGTCGGGATGGCGTCGACCTTCTTGCCGAGCGCCTCCCACAGCGGTCCCACGTCCTTCGCGAAGGGGATCTGACCCGCGACCGTCTTGGCGAGCTTGCCGAACCCGCCCTCGGCCAGCTCCTTCGCACCCCGATCCTTCAGCTCCGCCCATACCTTGCTGACCTCTTCGGGTCCCAGGTGGGCGGCCTTCGCGAGGCGCTTCATGTCATCGATGCCCGACAGCAGCGACTTCCCTGCCTTGTAGACGGAGTAGCCCTTCACCCCCACCTTGATGGCGTCCCAGATCGTCTCGAGGGCCCCTCGCTGGTGCGATGCCTCGTCCTGCTCGTCGGCGTGGCCCACGAGCACCTCGCGGCGCCCGCCGATCTCGTCGGCGAGGGAACCGAGACGGGGCTCGATCTCCGAGGCCCAGGTAGTGCGCAGCTGCTCCGCGTCCGGGCCCTGCCAGATGACCGGATTCATGATGGCGACCCCGAGCCGGGTCCTGATGTCGTCGAGCCTCTGCCCGGCATCGCGGAACCTGTCGGCGACGTCGCGCAATGCGTCCGTGTCTGCACCGTAGAACGTCACGGAACCCCTCTCTCTCATCCTCGACGCGCTCCGCAGCGAGGATATGCAGGCCCGGTCCGCGCCGCCATGGGGAGAAGTCCCCATGGGGTCCAGGGCCTCGCGCCGCACCTACCCGTCGTCGCGCCACCCCCCTCCGCCCCTATCCACCACCCGCCGCCCGCCGGTCCGGCGGGTCGGTGCGCGCGCATAGGCTGGAACGCATGCATGACGCCCCCGCCGACGCGCCCGCTCCGACCGATCCGCAGGCACCGTCGGGCCCCTCGGCACCGTCGGACCCTTCGGCCTTCGGGCCCGAGCTCGACCCGGCCGCACCGGACGAGCAGGCCCCGTCGGCCCTGGCGCCGACCCCTGCCGGCGACCCGCGCGCCCTCGAGGTCCTCTCCACGGTCTTCGGCTACGACTCCTTCCGCGGCGAGCAGGCGCAGATCATCGACCAGGTCATCGGCGGCGGCGACGCGGTCGTGCTCATGCCCACCGGCGGCGGCAAGTCGCTGTGCTACCAGATCCCGTCGCTGATCAGGCCCGGCACCGGGATCGTGATCTCCCCGCTGATCGCGCTGATGGCGGACCAGGTGGCGGCGCTCGAGGCCAACGGCATCCGCGCCGCCTACCTCAACTCCACGCTCGAGATGCACGAGGCGCAGGCCGTCGAGCAGCAGCTCCTCGCCGGCGAGCTCGACCTGCTGTACATGGCGCCCGAGCGCCTGGTGCTGCCCCGCACGGTCCAGCTGCTGCAGCGCGCCGAGCTCGCCCTGTTCGCGATCGACGAGGCCCACTGCGTGGCCCAGTGGGGCCACGACTTCCGGCCCGACTACCTGGGCCTCTCGATGCTCGCCGAGACCTTCCCCGAGGTCCCCCGGATCGCCCTCACCGCGACGGCGACGCGCGAGACCCACCGCGAGATCACCGAGAACCTGCGGATGCAGGACGCGGCGCACTTCGTCTCGAGCTTCGACCGGCCCAACATCCAGTACCGCATCGACCCCAAGGCGTCCCCGCGCGAGCAGCTGCTGCGGCTGATCCGCAGCGAGCACCCGGGCGAGGCGGGGATCGTCTACTGCCTCTCGCGCAAGGGCGTCGAGCAGACCGCGGCCTGGCTCGCCGAGCGCGGCGTCGCCGCCCTGCCGTACCACGCGGGCCTCGACGCGGCCGTGCGCCACGAGCACCAGGAGCGCTTCCTGCGCGAGGACGGCCTGGTCATCGTCGCGACCATCGCCTTCGGCATGGGGATCGACAAGCCCGACGTCCGCTTCGTCGCCCACCTGGACCTGCCCAAGTCCATCGAGGGCTACTACCAGGAGACCGGCCGCGCGGGCCGCGACGGGCAGCCCTCGACCGCGTGGATGGCCTACGGCCTGGGCGATCTCGTCAGCCCGCGCCGCTTCATCGACACCGGCGAGGGGTCCGAGCCCTTCAAGCGCAACGCCCGCGCGCACCTGGACGCGATGCTCGCCCTGTGCGAGACGGTCACCTGCCGCCGCGTGCAGCTGCTGCACTACTTCGGCCAGGAGTCGGACCCCTGCGGCAACTGCGACGTGTGCCTGAACCCGCCCAGCACCTGGGACGCGACCGTGCCCGCGCAGAAGCTGCTCTCGGCGCTGATCCGTCTGGACCGCGAGCGCGGCCAGCAGTTCGGCTCGGGGCAGGTCATCGACGTGCTGCGCGGCAAGGACAACGAGCGCTCCGCGCAGTCCCGCCACCAGGAGCTGAGCGTCTGGGGCATCGGCGAGGACCTCTCCGAGCGCGAGTGGCGCACGGTGCTGCGTCAGCTGCTGGCCCGGAGGATCGTCGAGGCGATCGGCGAGTACGGGGTGCTCGTCCCCGGGGAGCACGCGGGGCCCGTGCTGCGCGGCGAGGTCACCGTTGAGCTCGCGGTGGACCGCTCCCCCGCGAAGGCCCCGCGCTCGCGGGGTGCGGGGCGCGGCGGAGCGGGCGGCGCGCCGCGGGCGGCGGCCTCGCTCGAGCCCGCGCAGCAGGAGGTCTTCGAGCGCCTGAGGGCGTGGCGCACCTCTGTCGCGAAGGAGAAGAAGATCGCCCCGTACATGGTCTTCTCCGACGCCACGCTGGTGGGGATCATCGAGCTGCGGCCGACGAGCGTGGACCAGCTGGGCGGCGTCAGCGGCGTCGGCGCGAAGAAGCTCGCCGAGTACGGGGACGACGTGCTCGAGGTGCTCGCGGAGAGCTGACGTCCCGGGGCGGGCCCACCCGGGTGCTCAGTCCTCGGTGATCCCGTCGACGAAGGCGTCGATGGCCTGCTCGTTCGAGCGGGGCCCGCCGGCGCCCCAGATGCGCGGCGGGAAGGCGTGGGCGCGCCCCGCCTTCACGGCGGGCAGGGAGCTCCAGATGTCGTTCTTCTGCATCTCGTCGATGTAGCTGCCCTCGCCGGTGCCCTCGTCGTTCGCATAGAACAGGTTCGCGTCGCCCACCGCGGTGAGGCCCTCCACGTCGGTCTGGGTGAGGCCGTACTCCTCGCTCACGCCGCCGGTTCCGTAGGCCTCCTCGAGGTCGTCGTCCCAGGCGGGCGTGAGGCCCAGCTCCTTGCCGAGCTCGGTGAACAGGGCGCCGTCGGTGTACGGGCGGATGGTGAGATTGCCGCCCTCGATCCAGCCGTCGAAGAACAGGAACTCCTTCGTCTCCAGGTCCGCGTCCTGGACCTCCTTCTTGGCCGCCGCGAGGTGGTCGTCGAACTCTCCGAGCACCGCATCCGCGCGCTCGGAGCGCCCGGTGGCCTCGCCGATCATGGTGAAGACGCTCTTCATGTTGCCGATCGGGTCGTCGGGGTCCGCGCCCAGGGTCGCGAGCACGGGCACGCCGGTCTTCTCGAGCTGGCCGATGATCTCGTCGTCCTTGCTGAAGGCCTCGACCACGACGAGGTCGGGGTCGAGCGAGAGCACGGTGTCCAGGTCGGGCTCGCCGCGGGTGCCGACGTCCTCGACGCCCTCGGGGAGGGTCTCGGCGCTGTCCCAGGTGCGGAAGCCGTCGGGCTCGGAAACGCCGACGGGCTGCACGCACAGGCTCAGGGCATCCTCGACCTGCTGCCATTCGAGGACGACGACGCGCTGCGCGGGCTTCTCGAGCTCGACCGTGCGGCCCACGCCGTCGGTGATCGAGACCGGGTCGTCCGAGGTGGCGGTCGTGTCCTGCGCGCAGTCCTTCGAGATCGCCGCCGCGGCCGAGCCGCCGTCGGACGCCGCGGAGTCGGCCGACGAGGAGGAGACATCGGTCGTCCCGCAGGCGCCCAGGGCGAGCGTGAGAGCGCCGACGGCGAGCGCGGAGGCGGCCGCGCCGAGGCGGCGCGAGCGGACAGGGCGGGAGGAGGACATCGAGGGCCTTTCGGGGAGCGCGGGAACCCGGACTCCGGAGGCGCCCGAGGTGAGGGCAGCGGTGCCGCGATCAGATTAGGTGACCCTCACCGAGTCCGCAATCACGACCTCCAGACGCCTGATCAGGGTTTTCGGACACTCGCCGCGAGGTGCGCGCCCGGCGTGCGACCGGTGACGCGATGGAAGGCGTCGATGAAGGTGCTGGGCTGGGAGTAGCCGAGGATCCGCGAGACCTCCTGCACCGCGCGGCCCTCCCCGAGCAGTCGCAGCGCGTGATGGATGCGCAGCATCTGCCGCCAGCGCGCGAAGGACAGCCCGGTCGCGGCGCGGAACGCCCGGCTGACGGTGCGCGCGCTCAGCCCCGCCTCGCGGGACCAGGCGGGCAGGTCCCGCGGGTCGGCGGGATCGGCGAGCAGGGCTCGCGCGATCGGATCGATGCGGGGATCGCCCGGCAGGCGCAGGTCGAGGGCGGGGGCCGACGGCTCGAGGACGTCCAGGACCACGGCCTCCGCACGCGCCCGCGCGGCGGGGACGAGGTCGCGGCGGGTCAGATGCAGCAGGAGGGACTCGAGCAGCGGCGTCATCACCAGGGTCGTCGCCGCGTCGAGCGGCTCCGGCAGGGCGGCGGGCGCGAAGAACGCGTCGCACAGCTCGACGTCGGCCGTGAGCCGGCCCGCATGCTCGACCCCGGCGGGGATCCACAGGCCCTGGCCCTCGGGGACGGTCACCAGCAGGTCGTCGACGCGTGCGGTCATCGTCCCGCCGCGCACCCACACCAGCTCGTGCAGCGGATGGGTGTGGGCGGGGTACTCGGAGGGCGCACCGGACGGATGCGACTCGGCGTGGATCGTGAACGCCGCAGGGGCGTCCTCGGGCAGTGGGGCGACGTCGTAGGTGACGGTGCCGGACTCGCGCGTCCAGGCGCCGAGGCTCGCGAGAGCGCTCACCCCTGGGCCGCGCGGGTCGGGACCACCATGACCGGTCCGCCGGCGCCGTGCAGCACGCCGCGGGAGACCGAGCCCAGCAGGGCGCTCTTCACCGTGCCCCGCCCGCGCGTGCCGAGCACGGTGAGAGGGGCGACGCGGCTCTGCTCGGCCAGCAGCTCGATGCTGTTGCCGATCTCGACGACGACCTCGATCTCGAGGTCGGGGTGCTCCGCGCGCAGCGGGGCGATGCGGTCCTCGACCATGCCCTCGAGCTCGACGCGGCGCTCCTCCACGGACACGTGGTCGTCCGTGTACGTGGGGTACCAGTACGTCCACTCGTCCAGCAGCGGCATCGCGACGAACACCCGCAGGGGCGTTCCGAGCCTCTCGGCCTGACGGGCGGCGACGCGCAGCACGAGGCCGCTCTGCTCCGACCCGTCGACCCCGGCGACCACGGGGCCGCGGCCGGCTGCTGGGGCGCTGGCGGCCGCAGGGGCACCGTCGGACGATCCGTCGGCCGCCTCGCGGCGGGGCACGACGACCGTGGGGCAGCGGGAGTGGGCGGGCAGACCGGACGCGACCGAACCGAGCACGCGACCGGCGAAGCCTCCGCGTCCGCGCGACCCCACGACCACGAGCTGCGCGGCGCCGGAGGCGTCCACGAGCACCCCGGTCGCGTCGCCCCTGGCGGAGCGGAAGGTGAGCGGGCCGGGGTGGTCCTTCACGATCTCGGCCGCCTCCTCGAGGGTCTCCCGGGCGGCCGCCTTCCCGGCGTCGTCGGCCTCGTGCGGCATCGAGGCGAGGTTCGCGTAGAAGGCGCCCGGAGCGGCGTAGGCGGTGACGACGGTGAGCCCGCTGCCGCGCCGTCGCGCCTCCTCGGCGGCGAAGCGCAGGGCGGATCGGGCCTGCTCGGACCCGTCGAAGCCGACGAGGACCTCCAGGTCGCGGTCTGCGGAGTCGAAGGGGATCTGGTCGTCCATGACTGACCTCCCGGCAAGAGTGACCAGCGGTTCCGTGCCCCTCAGGCTAGCAACCGGGCCGCAGGCGCGGGAGGGGCGGACGGAGGCGGCAGGAGGACCAGACCTGGGCGGAGGAGGCGGGCGCGGCTCGGTGGTCGCGAGCGGCCCGTCCTGGTGCCGCGGAGCTGCACTCTCGTGAACGTGCGGTCCTCGCCACAGCGCAGCGCTGCACCCATTCCCCATCCTTCCCGGCGCGGGTCTCCGGAGGGGGCGTGCACATGGCGTAGTCAGAGGTCGGGTGACGTGCTCTATTCGTCGCGACCCGACCTATGACTACGCGAAGTGCACGCGGCCGCACGAGACCCACGGGAACGAGCGAGCCCCTCGGAGACGGGCCGGACCGTCGGCGCTGCCATGCCCCTCCCCCACGACCCTGCCCGTGTCGGCCTGCCCGATACCCTCGAGCGTGTGATCGGGACGGATGCCGCAGTGCTGCTCGGGCTCGCGGCGGCGACGTTCGTCGGGGCGCTCGCGCAGCGCTCGACGGGCATGGGCTTCGCGCTTCTCGCCTCGCCGTTCCTGGTCCTCGTGCTGGGGCCGCTGCAGGGCATCCTCGTGGTCAACGTGTGCGGAGCGCTGTCCGCGCTGCTGAACCTCACCCAGGTCTGGAAGGACGTCGACCGGAAGCGGCTGAAGGTGCTCGCGCCGATGGGCGTGATCGGAGTGATCCCCGGAGCGATCGCCGTGGCCCTCCTGCCCGCGGCATCCCTGATGATCGCCGTGAGCACGATCGTGCTGCTGGGGCTGCTGCTCACCCTCGCGATGCGCGGCCGCACGGTCCCCGACTCCCCCGCGCTCGGCGTCGCCGGGGGCCTGGCGTCGGGTTTCATGAACGTCACGGCCGGCGTGGGCGGACCGGGCGTCGTGATCTACGCGCGCGCCACCGGCTGGGAGCACCGGGGCTTCGCGGCGACCGCGCAGGTGCAGTTCATGATCCTCAGCGTCGTCTCGCTGCTGGCCAAGCGGTCCCTGCCCACGCTCTCCCCGACCGGCTGGGCGGTGCTGATCGCGGCGCTGCTGCTGGGCGTGATCGCGGGCGGCGGGGTCTCCCGGCGGATCGACGGCGAGAGCGCCATGCGGATCGTGCTCGTGGTCGCGCTCGCGGGGGCGCTGATGGCGCTCGTGCGCGGCGTGCTGCTGCTGGTGTGAGGGCGGGGTCTAGGCTCGGAATCCCTCGCGCCCCGTGGAACGGACCCCCATGCCCTGGAGCACGCGCCAGCTCGCCGACCTCGCCGGCACCACCGTGAACACGGTGCGCCACTACCACCAGTCGGGTCTTCTGCCCGAACCCGAGCGCCGCAGCAACGGCTACAAGCAGTACACGGTCCCCCACCTGGTGCGCCTGCTGCGGATCCGTCGGCTCGCCGACCTCGGCGTCCCGCTCGCGCGGATCGACAGCATCGAGGACCTCGCGCCGGCCGACGGCCAGGCGGCGAGCGACGGCGAGGCGGGAGGGGACGACCCGAACTCCGTCTCCGCGACCCTGCGCGAGCTCGACGAGGAGCTGCAGTCGCGCATCTCCCAGCTCGAGGAGGCGCGCACCCAGATCGCGGCACTGCTCGCCGGAGGCGCGCCCGCCCATACGCCGCCGGGCTTCGAGTCGGTGAGCGCCGGCATGAGCGAGGCCGATCGATCGCTGATCCAGATCTACGCCGAGCTGTACCGTCCCGAGGCCCTGGCCGACGTGCGCTCGATGGTCGAGGCGGCCGACGAGACGTCGCGACGCTTCGACGAGCTGCCCGCCGACGCCGACGAGACCTCCCGCCAGCGGCTCGCCGAGGAGCTGCTGCCCCGGCTGCGGGTCCAGCTCGAGGCGCACCCGTGGCTGCGGGACCCTGCGCCCCAGTACCAGAAGAGCAGGTCGGAGACGCGGAACGCGCTGCGCGATGCCCTGCACGAGATCTACAACGACGCCCAGATCGACGTCATCGCGCGCGTCGAGAGACTCGCAGAGGGACAGACCCCTTGACCCTGTGGTGACCACACGGTCTTGTCTGGTGCTCTCGTCACCGACCGGTCCGCTCACCAGGGCCGACGAAGGAGGACCACGATGACCGACCGACGCACCGCTCCCGCATCGACCGCTCCCCCGACCGCCTCACCGACCGCGCGCCCGTCGACCCCGGGCTGGCCGGAGATCCTCGTGGGCCTCGTCGCCTACGTGATCTGCTTCGGACTCGTCTTCCTGCTGCTGCCGCTCGCGGGCGGCGGCGCCCTGGGCGGGATCATCGGCCTGTTCGTCTCCGGCGTGATGGGGCTGATCGCCTTCGGCGCCGCCTGGGCGATCCGCATCCGCTCGGCCGCGGCCTTCGGGTTCCGACGCGCGAGCGGCCGGCAGCTGCTCGCCGGGGCGGGGCTCGGCGTGCTCGCGGCGATCATCGGCACCGCGCTCACCGTCGTCTACGTGACGCTCTCCGGCGACATGCAGTCCCCCCAGTCCAGCTACCAGGCGGCCTCGACGGGCGGCGCGCTGTCCCTGGTGCTCACGCTCGTGGGCGGGTCGATCATCACGCCGATCGGCGAGGAGTCGCTGTTCCGCGGGGTGGTCGCGAACGCCCTGCTCAGCCGGTACGGGGCATGGATCGGCGTGCTCGCGAGCGCGATCGCCTTCGCCCTGTTCCACGGCATCAACACGGTGCTGCCCTCGGCCTTCATGGTCGGCCTGTTCGCCGCCCTGCTGTTCCGCCGCACCGGCTCGATCTGGCCGGGCGTGGTCCTGCACGGCACCAACAACCTGGTCAGCTCGCTGCTCCCGCTCGCGCTCGCGGGCATGGCCGCGGGGGCGTGAGGGGCGCGGGCGGGCGCGCACTCGACGCCTGATCCCTCGCAGTCCAGGCGCGTCACCTGCACTTGCGGAAGGTCTTGCCTCCGGGCATGCCGTATCGCTTGCCGGTGTAGCCGCCCGGGTTCGAATACGGGATCTCCGGGCCGTACGGCGCGCAGCTCGATCCCGAGGAGGACGACCCCGAGCTCCGCTTCGAGCCGCTCGACGGGCCCGACCGGCCCTTCGAACTCGAACTCTTCGGCCCGCTCTTCGTCCCGCCGGAGCTCTTCGAGCCCTTCGAGCCCTTCGAGGACGACGATTTCGAGCTCCCTGTGCTGCGCGATGAGCTCGAGCTGCTCCCGCTGCTGGTGGATCCACTGCGGCTCTTCGTACGGGAGGAGCCGGCGGCCTCGTCGCCGCTCGAGGGCGACGACTGCTTGGACGAGGATGGCGTCTTCGGAGCGGAAGACGGGTTCGACGGCGATCTCTTCGAGGAGCTCGAGGGCTTCGAGGGGCTCGACGTCCCCGTGGCTTTCTTCTTCGTCGTGCGCTCCTGCTGCGATGACCTCGACTTCTGCTCCGCACTCTCCGATGCGCGCGCCTGGCGTGTCTTCTCCTCCTGTGCCTCGCTCTCGGCGTGCTCCTTCTCGTGGCTTTCCTGTGTCTGCCTGTCGTCGAAGGTGGTCTTGGCCTTCTTGAGGTCGGATCGCTTCTGCTTCGCGGAGTCGCGCTGCTCCGTCGCCCTCTCGCGCAGGGAGTCGATGTAGGGGGTCATGGTGCTCGTCGCGAAGACGACGTTCCCGAGGTCCGAGAAATTGCGGGCATCGAGCGCGACGACGAACGCGTCAGCATCGGCGACGGCGTCCTCCGCGTGCCCGAGCGCCTCGGCCGGGTCGCCGTCCACCTGCGCGGGCACGCCGTCGACGGCCTCCGTGACCTGCTGCGCCTTTGCCGGGAGGGTGCATTCGACCGACGGGGCGAAGAGCCCCTTCTGCTCGCGCTCCGCCGCTTCGGATGCACGAGTGACCTCGCCGAGGAAGCGATCATTGGGCTCGAAGAGCACGGGCAGGCCGAGGCCCTCTGCTGCGATCTCTGCATTCACCAGAGAGCCCGACTCGAACACCGCCGCAAGCGTGCGATCGTACCGATCCGTGCGCTCCTGGTCGTACTCCAGCTCGATCTCGGTGCCGGCTGGGAGCCTCTTCTCGAGGAACGCGCTCGCTTCCGGTCCCATGCACTGCACCGGCTCGTCGGGATCCTTCGTCTCCGGGGTGTCCACGTTCAGCAGGCGCACTCGGACATCGTCCCCGTCGATGCGGGCGACCAGCGTGTCGCCGTCGATCACCCGCACGACCTCACCGCGGGTGTCGTCGTCCCCGAAGGCTGCGACCGCCCCGGTGATCCCGACTGCGGCGACGGCGCCGACTGCCAACAACCGGACCGCCCATGTCGGTCCCCGTGATGGCCGCGATCCGACAACGGGTCTCGCTCCGCCCTGAATACGCACGGCTTCGTCTCCCGGACTCAGTGCTGGCGCCCATGCGCCCCGCAGATGAGGGAAGACTACGAGGAACCTGGGATATTTCAGGATTGTTTCTGAACATTGCCGCGCACCTTTCCGCCGGCACGTCCCGCGATCCTGCTGACCAGCGCCTCGAGCGGTCCGCGGGAGCCGCGGGCCTTGAGCACGAGGCCGACCAGCACGACGACGGCGAGGTGCGCGAGCAGGATCCAGACCCCCGCGATGAACCACGGAGCGCTCTCGAAGGCTCCGGGCCCGGCGAGGACCAGCGCGGCGATCATCGAGATGCCGGTGAGCAGCACGTGGATCGTGTAGATCGTGAGCGGCGCGGCGCCGGCCGCACGGAGTGCCCGCGGCAGCGCGCCCGCGAGGTGACGGGTCGGCGCGATGACGAGCGCGAGCAGGGCGATCACGGCGACGGAGACGCCCGCGGTCGCGACGATGTCGGCGATCGTGCCGGTGTGCGGGGTCGCCAGGGCCTGCATCCAGAGGTCGGGACGGAGCGGCGAGCCGAAACCGTGGAGGTCCAGGAGCATCCTGTCCTCGCCCTGCGCAAGCGCCCACGACTTCACCGCGGCCGAGGTGCCGTAGGCGAGCACCGCCGTGCCGGCGCCGATGCCGAGCGCCGTGAGGGACCAGCGACGCACGCGTCCCGCCTCGATCGCGCCGAGCAGGGAACGCATGAGGACGACGCCCAGCAGCAGGTACGGCAGCCACGTGATCAGCGGGTACATGCCGGTGAGCGCGAGCCCGCGCAGGAGCGTGACGGGCTCGAGCACGTCCAGCGGAGTCACGTTCCCGATCTCCTGGACGATGCCGAGGTCCAAGCGGACGGTCGCGTTCAGCCAGCCGCCGACGGCGGTGAGGACGAGCGCGATCGCCGCCAGCACGCGGCTCGAGCACAGCAGCAGGGGCGCGGTGATCATCATGCCCAGGCCGAAGGGCACGAGGACGACCACCACCCACGTGGGCACGAAGCCGAGCAGCAGGCCGATCGCGAGCACGACCGCGCCGCGGACGATGCCGCTGCGCACGGCTCCGGCGCGGTCGCCGGCCGCGAGCCGCTTCCGGGACGCGAGCACGAGGCTGCAGCCGCCGATCACGGCGAACAGCGCCGCGGACGTGCCCTCGGTGAGGACGCTCGCGATCCGGGCCGCCGCGTTCTGCCAGGCAGAGCCACCGGGCGCGGCACCCAGGGGCACCAGCAGATGGGCGGTCATCATGCCGACGATCGCGACGAGCCGCGCGAGATCGAGCGCCTCGAGGCGGGCAGGGCGGGTGGCGACATCGGAAGGAGAGGGGCCGGCCACGGTGTCGTGGCTGACCGGCGCTGGACGGGGACGAGGGGACGCGGTGGTGTGCATGCCCTCGAGACTCTCGCTCCCACCAGCGCGTTCGCGTCATGCTGGGGTCCCTGGGCACTGCCACCGTGCGCGGATCTCCCCCTCAGCCCACGGTCGGACGCGCGCAGGTCGCAGCGCCGGTATCAGCAGGATTCGAAGCGGTATCCCGCGACGCCCTGGGCGACGAGGTCGCGGTCCCGCAGGATCGTCAGCGGCGCGCGGTCCGGGAGCGCGCAGACGTCAGCGAAGGTCATCCCAGCGTCCTCGAGGCTGTCGGAGTATTCGATCTGCAGGACATGGGCGCCATAGACGCTCGTGTACGCGGCGCATTCGTCGTAGGTGCCGCATTCCTCGGCGACGGCGAAGTCGAAGCCGAGGCCCTCGTGCGCCGTCGCCGTGATCTCGGCGGCGTTCTTCTGGGCGATCGCGAGCCCGGACTCGTGGGCGAGATCCACATAGGACCCGGCCAGGACCATCGCGCCGTGCTCGTCGATCCGGTCGAAGCGGTCGAAGGTGTCGAGATTGTCGATCTCGACGGCGTCGTACCCGGCCTCGGCGCAGCCCGTGATGACCGGAGAGAGGATCTCGAGGATGTCCTCGCGCTGCGCCGCAGTGGAGGGGTCGAGGATGTACTCGTCGTCCCAGTCGGGATCGGTGACCAGGTCGCCGTGCGCGTCGTGCAGCAGCAGGTCGGCGTGGTCCCTCCACATCGCGGCATCCCCGGGCTGGGTCTGGAAGCCGTTGACGTAGCAGACGCTGTAGGCACCCTTCAGCGGTTCGGCGGTCGCGTCGCGCACGACCACGTCGATCGGGGCCGACGGCATGTAGGCGCCGCCGAGCTGGTAATCGAAGGCCCCGCTGGTGGGAGGCGGCTCCGGGGTGGCTGCCCCGTCCGACGAGGGACGGCCGGAGGGCGCCGCGGCGGCACCCTCGGCCGACGTCGCCGAGGCGGACGACGTCGATTCCGACGACGTCGACCTGCCGTCGGCCTCCGCGTCCTGCCCGCCGCAGTCCGTCGCCATCAGCAGCACCAGCGCCGCCGTCGCCGTGCCTCGACCCATCCGCCCCATCGGCCCGCTCTCTTCCTCTCGGCACCGCCGCGCCTCGGTGCCGCAGCATCTTGGTGCCGCGGCATCTCGGTTCCGCAGGCAGTATCTCGGCACCGATGGACCGCGCGGGCCGCGAGCGGCGCATGCGAGCCGCGCGGCGCCGCCCGGGAGGGCGTCAGGAGGCCGGCGTGCGCGTCTCGGCGCTGATGAACCAGGCCTGCTGCTCGAGCTTCTCGATGATGCCGTGGAGGATGTCGGCCGAGGTCGGATCGGCCTCGTCGACCTCGTCGTGGACGTACCGCATGCTGCCCACGGTCGCCTCGATCGCCGAGGTCACGAGGTCGATCGCGTCATGCGTGAGCACCTCTCCCTGCGGGAACTCGGGCAGCGAGTTCTGCTCGGCGACAACCGCGGGGCGGTCGTCGGGGGTGGCGTGCAGGGCGCGCATCCGCTCGGCCACGTCGTCCGCAGCCTCACGCGCGATGTCCACGACCTCGTCGAGGTTCAGGTGCAGGTCGCGGAAGTTCGGGCCCACGATGTTCCAATGGGCCTGCTTGCCCACGAGGTGGAGGGCCGTGAGCTCCACGAGCACGCGCTGCAGATTCTTGGCCAGGGCGTCGGAGGCGAGGAAGCCGCCCTCGGCGTTCTCGGGCCGCGTGCGCTCGGCTCCGGCCGGGGTCGGGACGTCGACGGTCTCGTTCATCGTGCATCTCCTTCGTTCGACGGTGGACGCCTCCGACGCTACGCGGCGACCACATGGTGGACAAGGGGTCGCGAGCGGGCGCGGGAGCGGGGAAGCGCGTCGGCGAGACGCGGGACCCCACCCCGAAATCCACAATATCGACGGGGAGTGCGGAACCTGCACAGCGCTTGGTACGTTCCTTAGAAGACACTGAGTGCACGGGGGCGACACACACCGGCGTCGCCGCGATAGAGGGGAATCGAATGATCCGCACCAGATACGGACGATCGGCGACAGCTCTCGCTGCTTTGGCTCTTATCAGCCCTCTTGCCAGCTGCAGCAATCCGACGTCGGATTGGACGTTCCAGGGAAGCGAGCTCGTCGATGTCGACGAGTCGCTCGATTCATTGACATCCTCCTTCCAGGACGCTGTCGCTGAGGAGGAGACGCCGTCGACCGTTCCGGACGAAGCCCGCTGCTACGTGCAGGTCAAGGGCGAGACCACGGTGGGCGAGGAGGTCGCGTGCGGGCCGATCCGCATGCTCGGCGACGAGGAGGACCGCTGGGTGGGGACGACGATCGTCGGCTCCCCCGCGAAGAAGGACAAGGTCAAGCTCGTCGCCGAGGACGCCGGAGACTTCTCCACGGTCGAGCCGGATGCGCAGGCCGAACTGCTCGACGCCAAGGGCAAGACCCCTCCGGATGATCTCGAGGTCTCCGCACCCGCAGCGCCGAAGGCGAAGGTCGGGGACTCGGTTCCCGCCGGTGAGGACTCCTCGCTCGGCGAAGACTCCCTGGAGGTCTCGACGCCCGACGCCGACTATTCCTTCAGCGCACTCGGCGTCTCCGACCATGCAGGGGACGGGGCCGACCGTGTGGACGCGCCCGAAGGCGGGTCGATCGTGACCGTCGATATGTCCCGAACCTCGAAGCCCGACGCCCCGAACGGCAACACGAGCGCGGCGACTCTGGTGGTGGCCGGCAAGAAGGTCGATATCCCGTCCGACGGCTCCAGCGCCGTTGCCGTCGACGGCGACGGCAAAGACGCCCAGGTGCAGATCGAGTACGACGGCAACGTCCAGAAGGTCTCCCTCGCCGAGAAGAAGCTGGTCGACGGGCACCCGTACACCGATCAGTCCTTCACCGCCGTGAATGCCCCCAAGGACGAGCTCATCGGTGATGAGAACAAGGGCGCGTCGACGTCCTATCAGTTCGACGTCAGCGGAGAGATCTCGTCCTGGAACGAGGAGGACTCCTGGGCATCGGAGGGCAAGGACCGTCTCGAGCTGCAGATCGGTTTCGACGAGAAGTCGAAGTACACGGAGGAGACGGACGGCTTCGGGGACACGCTCGTCTACGACGAGGACGTCAAGTATTCGGTGAAGGATCTGAAGATCACGGCCGACGGAAAAGACGTGAAGGTCGATGCCTCGTCGCTCAAGGTCAAGCCCCGGGCAGACGACGACTGGACCGGCAAGGACCAGCAGATCGCTGTGACTGCCGAGGTGCCGACGGGGACGAAGGAGCTCAAGGTCTCGGGCACCGTGTCGCGCTCGGGCACCTACGAGAAGTCCGACGTCAACGAGTACGCGATCGATGAGCTCAAGAACGAGCCCAAGACGCTCTCCAACGACCTCAAGCTGAAGGAGGTCACGCTGCAGCCCGGCCAGCAGGGCTGGTGATCCCGCCGCCGCCACGCCCCTGCAGGTCTCTGCGTCGTCGTTGATCTACAGGGGCTCGTGCGATCGGGGCCCGTCCTCACGGCCATCGATCCGTACCGGCGCCGGGTGCGAGGCATCTCGTGCCCGACGACGGGCCGACCCGTAGCATCTGCGGCGAGGCGCGGCGCCGATGCCGCACCGGAAGGACTCCCCGGCACATGCGCAGCGAACCGACCGCATCCCCAGCCCGCCCGAACATCCTGATCCTGATGACGGACCAGCAGCGCACCGGCTTCACCGCCGGCGCGGGCGGCCCGGACTCGATGCCCCGCGTGGATGCGCTGCTCGAGGACGGCACGCGCTTCGAGAGGGCGTACACGAGCGCTCCCGCGTGCGTCCCGGCCCGCACGAGCCTGCTCACCGGCCGTTTCCCCTCGGCGCACCGGGTGCGCCAGAACTCCACGCCCCAGCACGCCGTCTATTCGTCGGACCTGCTGGACGTGCTGCGTGGGCAGGGCTATCGGCTGCACTTCGCGGGCAAGCCCCACATGCACGCGCGGCCCGAGGACTTCGACGCCTACCACGGGCCGTTCATGCACGAGGGAGGCCCCGCGGACAGCGCCGAGGAGGAGGCCTTCGACGCCTGGCTGCACGAGCTGGACCACTCGGTCGCCCACGAGCCGGCGCCCTTCGCGCCGGAGGTGCAGCTGCCCTCCCGGATCATCGACGGGGCCATCCGGGATCTCGACGCGATGACCGGCGAGGACCCGTTCCTGCTGTGGGTCTCGTTCCCGGAACCCCACAACCCCTACCAGGTGCCCGAGCCGTACTTCAGCATGTTCGACCCCGCCGAGGTCCCCGACCGGACGGTCGGTCCCGAGGTCCTGGACCGGGTGGGGTGGAGGTTCCGCTGGCTGCACGCGCTCATCGAGGACAAGCGTCCCGGCTTCGACGCCGAATGGAGGCGACTGCGGGCGAACTATCTGGGGATGCTGCGGCTCATCGACGACCAGATCGGCCGGCTGCTGGACCGTCTGGGACCCGCGCTGGAGGAGACCGTCGTGATCGTGCTCAGCGACCACGGGGACCTCGTCGGCGAGTACGGCCTGCAGCGCAAGGGCGCGGGCCTGCCCGAGGCGCTGGTGCGCATCCCGCTGGGCGTCGCCGGCCCCGGCGTCAGCGCCCAGCGACGAGCGGAGCCGGTCTCGATCGTGGACGTGCTTCCGACGCTCTGCGAGCTGGTCGGGGCTCCGTTCCCGCCGGGTGTGCAGGGCAGGTCCCTGCTCCCCCTGCTCGAGGGCGAGGACGTGCCGGCCGAGGAGTTCTCCACGATGTACGCGGAGCACGGGTACGGGGGCGTCTCGTACGGCGAGCGGGACCGGCCGCCCCTGCACTTCCCCTACGAGGGGCGCTCCTTCGACGAGCTGAACTCGGTCACCCAGAGCGGCGAGATGCGGATGGTCGTGGACGGCCGGTACAAGCTCATCGCCGACGACCTCGGAACCTTCTCCCTCCACGACCTGCAGCAGGATCCCGCCGAGGTCCACGACCTGATCGACGACCCCGCGCTCGCCGAGGTGCGGGAGCGCCTGCTGCGTCGGCTCTCCCTGTGGATGATGCGCGTGGCCGACGACCTCCCCGTCGGCGCCTACCGGCCCCGGGAGGCCCCGCACAACTGGCGGTGGGCGGGTCGCGAGATCACTTGATCCCCGTGCTGGCGATGCCCTGCACGAACTGCTTCTGGAAGGCGAGGAACACGACCAGGATCGGCAGCACGGTGATCGAGGCGACCGCCATCACCGCACCCCAGGGAGAGGCGAAGGCGGGATTGTTGGTCAGCGTGGAGAGGGCGACCGGGATCGTCAGGTTCTCGTTGCCCTGCAGCACGACCATCGGCCACAGGAAGTCGTTCCAGCGCGCCATGAAGGCGAGGATCACGAGCACCCCGATCAGGGGACCGCACGTGGGCAGCACGACGGAGAAGAACGCCCGCAGCTCCCCCGCGCCATCGACCCGCGCCGCCTCCACCAGGGCATCGGGGACGCTCAGCATGAACTGCCTGGCGATGAAGATGCCCACCACGTCGAACGCGGTGGGAAGGATCACCGCGAGAGGCGAGTCGACGAGCCCGAGCCGGGCCACCACCAGGAACGACGGCACCAGCGTCACCTGGATCGGGATCATGATCGTGACCATGAATGCCGCGAAGATCAGTCCCTTGCCCCGGAAGCGGAACTTCGCGAGCGCGTAACCCGCACCGAGGGAGACCGCGACGGAGATCGCTGTGGTCACGCCCGCGATCAGGAGCGAGTTCTCGATCCATCGCCAGACGGGCTGGGTGGAGAAGACCTCCGCGTAGTTGGCCAGACTCGGGTGCGAGGGCCACAGGTAGAAGGCGGAGCTCTGCGACTGGCCTCCCGGCGTGAGCGCCGAGACCAGCATCCAGTAGAGCGGGAAGACCATCAGGAGGGCGAGCACGGCCAGCGCGGCCGCCAGCAGCCAGCTGCGCGGGCTCGTGACCCGGCGGCCGCCGACGCGTCCTCGGCCGCTCGATCGTGCCCGAGGGCGTGGGATCGTCCCGCGCTCCGTGGGTTCGATGGCCCCGGGAATCGTCGTCGTGTTCACAGGAAGCTCTCCGCTCTCTTGGACGCACGCTGCCTCAGCAGGGTGAAGATCAGCAGGATCGCGACCAGCACGAGACCGAGAGCCGCCGCGTAGCCCATGCGGGCGTCCTGGAAGGCGGAGCGGAACACGTACTGGATCAGCACTGTCGTGGAGAATCCGGGCCCGCCGCCGGTCATCACGTAGATGACGTCGAAGGCCTGCAGGGAGAAGACCACGTTGAGGATCAGCAGGATCGACGTGGTCGGGGTGAGCATCGGCAGGGTGATGGCCCGGAACCTCGCCCAGGGCCCGGCGCCGTCGATCGCGGCGGCCTCGCGCACCTCCGCGGGGATCGATTGCAGTGCGCCGAGGTAGATGACCATGCAGAAGCCGATGCGGGTCCAGACCACCACGATGATCAGGGTCAACATCGCCATCTTCGGCGACGTGAGCCACGGCAGGCGCTCGAGGCCGAGCATCTCGAGCGCGTTGTTGGCGACGCCGTAGTCGGTGTTGAAGATCCAGGACATGACCACGCCGACGACCACGCCGGCAGCGACCATGGGGACGAAGAACATGGCACGCAGCACCGAGCGTCCGGGCAGGGGCCGGTTCAGGGCGATCGCCAGCCCCAGGCCGATCACCATCGCCGTGGGCACCGTGCCCACGGTGAACACGAGCGTGTTCACCAGGGCCGTGCGGAACAGACGGTCGGAGCCGAGCTGGGCGAAGTTGTCCAGGCCCACCCATCTCCCCTCGCCGAGGGTCTGGGTGTCCTGGAAGCTGAGGGTGATCGCGATGATGATCGGCACCAGGGAGAAGGCGAGGAAGAGGATCGCGGCCGGTCCGACGAACACATAGGGCACGAGTCGCCCGCCACGGCGGGACGTCGGGGACCCTCCCCGGTTCAGGGCTTCAGCGCTGCGTGACACTGAGCATCGCCTCCATCATCTGGGCCGACGTCTCCTGCGGAGTGAGCTCGCCGAGCAGGCACAGATCCAGGTAGTCGCCGAAGACCGCGTTGAGGGAGCTGAAGAACTCCCCGGACTGCGCCTTCACCATCGACAGGGGGATCGTGGAGCCCTGGTCGATGAACTGCTGCATGACGTCGGTGTGGTCGGCGTACTCGATGGACTCCGCGTCGAGGGACGTCCGGGAGGGGATCCAGTTGCCGTTGTGGCAGAACTCCTGGATGGCATCCCTGCTGGTCAAATAGGCGACGAGCTCGGCTGCGAGCTCAGGGTTCTTCGAGGACCGGGTGACGGCGAGGGCATTCCCTCCGAGGTCGGAGGCCTCCCCCGAGTTCCTGATCATGGGGGCCGTCCCCCACTGCCCCTTCATGGTCTCGTCGAAGGCGGCGATGGCCTCGGGGTTCGTCAGCGCCATGCCGACCTGCCCCGTCAGGAACAGGTCGTGGTCGACGTGCCCTCCGCCCGACTTGCTCATGTTGCTCGGGCTGACGAGCCCCTTCTCGTACCAGCTGCGTCCGAAGGCGAGAGCTTCGATCGCTTCATCGGAGTCCATCGAGGGCGTCAGCCCGTCGTCCCCGAGGAAGGTGCCGCCGTTCTGGTAGATCAGCGGCATCCAGCGGTAGGCGGTGTCCGCGCCGCTCCACCCGTAGGAGAAGGCGTACCTGCCCGTGGCCTTCTTGATCTCCTCGGCGATCTCGAGGAACTGCTCCCAGGTCCAGGCATCCTCGAGGCGCTGCGGAGGCTCGACGCCGATGGTGTCCATGACCTCGCGGTCGTAGAACGTGATGAAGTTGTCGGTGTGCTGGAAGATGCCGAACAGGCCGTTCTCGCGCTGGCCGATGGCCCAGAACGGGTCGCTCCAGTCCTTCCGGTAGTCCTTCGGGACAGCGCCCGTGAGATCGACGAGACTGCCGTTGGCGGCATACCTGCCGATCTGCTGCGGGGTGATCCTGATGATGTCGGGAGCGAGATCCGCCGCCAGGCGGGTGATGAACCATTGGTGGAATGAGCCCGTGGTGACCTCCACGGACACCGACGTGCCCGGGTGGTCGGCGACGAACTCATCGGCGATCGCCTGATACGAGTCCAGATCGACGGGGATGTTCCACGAGCTCAATCTCAGGTGCGTCGCACCGGTGGCACCGCCGCTGCATGCGGCAAGCGCGCCGGTCATCGAGATGCCGGCCACGGCCAGGATCTGGCGACGCCCGATGTCGGGGGCTCTCACGCTGTCACTCTCCTTCGAGTCACGGCTGGGTGGGTCCGTCGGCCGATGCCCCAGAAGCACCGGCCGACGGGGCGGCGGACGCGGGACGAAGTGCGTCAGTCCCGCGTCACGCTGGTGTCAGCCCTCTGCGCCGCGCGGCTGCGCCGAAGGGCGCAGCTCCACCGGGAGCAGGTCGCGGTGCGCCTCGAGCAGCTCGGTCGTCATCGCGCGCGACTGCTCGAGCGTCAGCTGGGCCGACGTCAGGGGGTCGAGCGCCACGGCCTGGAACACGTTCTCGACGTCCCCCGTCAGCGCGGCGCGCACGGCGAGGGTCTGCACGTTGACGTTGGTGCGGTTCAGGGCCGCGAGCTGGGGCGGGAGGTCGCCGATGGAGGTCGGCTGCACCCCGCGGGCGTCGACGAGGCAGGGCACCTCGACGCAGGCGTCGGCCGGGAGGTTCGTGATCAGGGCGCCGCGGTTGGGCACGTTCCCGTGCACGACGCTGGGTGTTCCCGTGACCAGGGAGTTCACGATCTGCGCGCCGTACTCGACGCTCGGCGCGAGCTCGGCCTTCAACCGCTCGAGCTGGGCATCGATGTCGCCCTGGTCGTCGTGCGCGGCGCAGATCTCGAAGTAGTCCCAGCGCTCGGGGATGTACTCCTTCGTGGTCTCGGGGTCCTTGCGGAAGTAGGGAACGTATTCCGAGGCGTGGTGGCTCGACTCGGTCTGGAAGTACCCGAAGGTGTTCATGATCGAGGTGCGCACCTGTTCGTTGCCGCCTTCGTAGGTGCTGGCCGCCTCGGCCGCCTCGGAGTGGTCGCCGTCGTCGCCGGCGAGGTCGGCGGCGGCGCGGCCGGGCCGGTGCCGCTGCGCCATCACCTCGCGCAGCCGCGGGTAGAGGTCCTCCTGGCCGCGGAACAGCTCGAGCACCCACGCCTGGTGGTTGATGCCCGCGCAGCGGTAGGAGACCTCGTCGTAGGGGACCTCGAGGGTGCGGGCGAGCATCCGCGTGGTCCCCTGGACGCTGTGGCAGAGCCCCACGGTGCGCAGGCCCTGGGCATTGAGGTACGCGGTCGCCATGGCCATGGGGTTCGCGTAGTTGATGAAGGCGGCGTCGGGGCACACCTCACGGGCGTCCGCCGCGATCTCGGCGTACGCGGAGACGGAGCGCAGGAAGCGGAACACCCCGCCGGGGCCGACGGTGTCGCCGACGGCCTGGTCGATGCCGTACTTCCGCGGGATCTCGACGTCGTGCCGGTAGGACGGGATCCCGCCCACCTGGAAGGTGATGACGACGACGTCGGCGCCCTCGAGGGCCGCGCGCCGGTCGGTCGTCTCGTCGATCCGCGTGGCGAAGCCGTGATGGGCCACGAGGTCGCGGGCGGCCTGGGCGACGGGGCCGAGCTTCTCGGGCCGCACGTCCATGAGGCACAGCGTCGCGTCGCGCAGGGCGGGGAAGCTGAGGATGTCGCCGATCAGACGGAACGGGAACACGTACCCGCCGGCGCCGATGATGGTGATCTTGGGGGATGCGACGAACGTCTTCGTGGTCATGGGCCCACGCTATGGACGCACCACGGGGGAGGTCTCGCGGGATCGTGCGCCGTTCTTCCAGGATCCTTCGGTGCTGACCCGGATCCGTGGCCGTCGGCCCGCTTCCGCAGGTGCAGGCCCGGATCCCCGGTCGCCGGCCCGGATCCGCGGGCGCCGTCGCTCAGCGACGCGGCGGACCGGTCACTTCATCCCGTGCACCCCGTCGACGGTCAGCCAGTCGACGTCGCCCGCGCAGCCGTGCAGGCCGTCCTGCTCGACGTACGCCGCCTTCTTCGAGCCCGGCGCGTAGATGCGCCAGCCGTCGGCATCGGTCGCCTTGCACTCGTCGCCGAGGGGACCGCCGCCGTCGCCCACGTCGACCGCCTTCAGCGACGCCTCGGCGTGGCCGTTGGGGATCAGGACCGCGGCCTTGCCTGCCTGCCCGCGCTGCGCGGCCTTCCCGAGCTGGGTGCCGTTCCCGCCGCCGACGGCGGAGACGCCCGGATACCCGCCGATGCGGCAGGGGTCGTCGCCGGTGTTCGTGAAGGAGATGGTGTACATGACGCTCCCGGCCGCGGGGTCGCCCCGGCTGACGGAGACGTCGAGGTTCGAGGCGGTGCAGTCGGAGACCGTGTCGTTGCTGCCGCCGCCGTCGGCCTTGCCGGAGGCGGTCCCGGAGCCCGCTCCCTTGGAGGCGACCGAGGAGTCGTCGTCCGACGACCCCTTGTCCGACGACCCCTTGTCCGAGGATCCCTTGCTCGAGGGGCCGTCGGAGGAGTCGTCCGAGGGCGTCGAGGAGTCGGAGCTCGCGGACGAGGAGTCGTCCGACGACTCGTCGGAGGACCCGCCGGAGTCGGATGCGCCTCCGCCGTCGGAGGCGCCGTCGGCCGGCTCCTGGCTCGCTCCCCCGCCGTCGCTCGCCGCGGAGTCGCCGCCCTGCGCCGTGTCCGCGGAGCCGTCGTCGGACCCGTTCCCGCAGCTCGCCGCCCCGAGCGCGAGGAGCGCGGTCGCCGAGAGCGCGCAGGCGCTGCGGGTGATGGTGCGGATGCTCATGACGCTGCTGCGCATGATGTCGCCTCGATCCTTCTGCCCGTTGGGGCCTCGACGTTACGCCCCCGGGGCGTCCGGGCAGGCGTGCGGCCCGCGCGCGACGCCTACTGTGATGCCATGGCAGGCTCACCCGGCTCGAGGTCCGAGGTCGTCGCCGCGGACCAGGGACTGTGGTGCCGCCGCGGCGACCCGCCCGTCATGGAGACGATGCACCGGCACAACGACATCGAGATCAACGTGGTGGTGCGCGGGGAGCTGCGGTACCTCCATGCGGGGGCTCCGCTCATCGTCCGCGAGGGCCGGATCGCGATGTTCTGGGCGACCCAGCCGCACGGCCTCGTGGACTCCCGGCCCGGTGACGTGTGCTGGGTGCACGTCCCGCTCGGGACGGCGATGCGCTGGGGACTTCCCGAGGATGCGGTGGCCGCCCTGCTGCGCGCCCGGCCGCTGGTGATCGAGGCACCCGATCTGGTGGCGCGCTTCGCAGGCATGACGAGCCTCTGGCTCGAGGAGATCGGCGACCGCACCCGTGAGGAGTTCGCCCTGCTCGAGATCCGCGCCGCGCTGCTGCGGATCCTGCAGACGGAGACCGAGCACGCCTCCCCGGCCGGCCCGTCGGACGGCGGGAGGCGCGGCCTGACCGCCGAGCGCCTGGAGCACGTGCGCACGATGGCGCAGGTGGTGATGGACGGCTTCACGGAGGAGCTCGCCGTGGCCGACGTCGCGAGCGCGGTCCACCTCGCGCCCTCGCACGCGATGACGGTGTTCCGCCAGGCAGTGGGCGTGACCATCGGCGAGTACCTCACCATGTGCCGGGTCGCCGAGGCGCAGCGCCTGCTGATCACGAGCGACCTCACCACGGCGGAGATCGCCTCGGCCAGCGGATTCGGCTCGCTCAGCAGCTTCTACAGCCACGTCACGGCCGCGTGCGGCATGGCTCCGCGGGAGTACCGGCGGCTGGGGCGCTGACCCCTGCGCCGCTCCGCACTTCCCCACCCCACCATTGACCGGTCAACCGGTTGTGGTCTACGGTCTGGCCTGAGCCGCGGAGCCCCGCGACCTCAGCGCCCCTGCGGCCCCGAAGCGCCCCGCAACCCGCCGCGCCGAGGCCCCGCCCCGCGCGCCCGCCGCCGCACACCCACTCGACGAGGAGTCATCGTGGACTCACGCATCCCGCAGTCCGATCCGGCCACCGCTTCCCGTGCGCCGGTGGGCGACTCCCCCGTCGGCCCGCCTGCCGTCGGCCCCGGCTCGCTCGACACCGAGCCCGGCCGCCGGTACACGATCTACCTCGTGATCGTCGCGCTGCTGGGCTGGGCGCTCGCGGCCTACGACACCAACCTGTTCAACCTGACCATCGCGGACATCACCTCCGAGCTGGGCATCTCGGCCTCGGCGCTCGGCGTGATGGGCATGCTCGTCTACGCCGCGGAGTTCGCGATCGCGCTGTGGATGGGCCGCGTGATGGACGCCCGCGGCAGACGCTTCGCCTGGATGCTGTGCCTGATCGCGGCCGGCGTGTTCACGGGCCTGACGTTCTTCGTGCAGGGATTCTGGAGCCTGGTGCTGGTGCGCGCGCTGGCCTCGGGCTTCGCCAACGCCGAGCTCGCGGTCTCCGTGACGCTCGTGAACGAGCAGGTTCCAGCGCGGCGCCGCGGCATGCTCTACTCGATCGTCCAGTCCGGGTACACCGTGGGCGTGTTCATGGCCTCGGGGATGTACCTGCTGGTCTCGGGCCTGGGTTGGCGGGCCGTGTTCCTCTTCGGCGTGCTGCCGCTCGTGCTCGTCGCGATCGCCCGCGCGAAGGTCCGCGAATCGCCCCGCTACCTGCACATCCGCTCTCTGCGCGCAGCGCTCGGCCGCGGGGACGACGCGGAGATCGCTCGCCTGCAGCGGGTGATGCCCGTGGACGTCTCCCAGCTCGAGAAGGGCACGTTCCGCCAGCTGTTCTCGGCCGCCGGCGGGGTGCGGCGCACGGCCGTGAGCCTCTCGGTCACCTGGCTGCTGTACGGCATGTCCTATGTCGCCACGAACATCTACCTCGCCTACTGGATGGCCGAGGTGAAGGGCTGGGCGTCCTCCGCAGTCGCCGCGCTGCTCCTCGTCGGCGGCGCCGCCGGCGTCGTGTTCTACCTGGTGGGCGGGCTCCTGGGCGAGCGCTTCGGCCGACGCTCCGTGCTCATCGGCTCGGCGGCGGCGATCGCCCCGCTCGCGCTGATCATCCTGGTCTCGGACCGCTCGAGCGTCCTGCTGGTCGCGATCTTCCTGCTGTTCCAGGCCACCAACGGCACCTGGTCGGGCGTCGGCTACACCTACCAGGCCGAGGTCTACCCGACCCGCGTGCGCGCGCTCGGCGTGAGCTGGATGAGCGGCATGCTCGTGGGAGGCTTCATGCTGGGCAGTCTGCTGTGGGCGATGCTCACCGCGACCACCTCGCTGACCAGCACGTGGATCATCATCGCCGTGGTCCTCGGCGCCGCCCAGGCCGTCTCGACGCTGTTCCTGCCCCGGGTCGCGCCCGGCCAGGAGCTCGAGGCGATCGCCCGCTGACCCGAGGGAGAGACGTTATGACCGACGGAGCAGAGCCCATGGCCGACGCGCCCTCCGCACCCGGCGCCCCCAGCTCCCCCAGCGGAGGGACGATCGCCGATGCCCGCACGGCGCACCGCCTCGGACCCTGGTCCCTGCGCTGCGAGGGCGACGAGATCAGCGAGATCGCCTGGCGCGGCACGGTGCTGCTCGAGTCCGTGCGGCCCGCGCTGCGCGACCGCGACTGGGACACCGTGGCCCCGCAGGTTCTCGAGGAGGAGTGGACGGACCCCGGGGCCGACGAAGCGCTCTCCCCCGATGTCGCCCCGCAAATGACCCGCACCCTGCGCGTGCGATACGACGGCGCGGGCGGCGAGGCGAGCGCCGTCTCAGTGCTGACGGTGACGCCCGAGCGTCTGAGCCTGCACTTCACGATCACTCCCGATGTCGGGCTGACCACGAACCGCGTGGGCCTCACGGCGATGCTCCCGCGGGCGATGGCGGGCGACGACGCGGTCGTGACCACCGTCCGCGGTGATCGGCGGGACTTCCGGTTCCCCCGACAGATCTCCCCGTGGCAGCCGCTGTTCGACATCCGAGCCCTCGACCTCGACCACGCCGGGGAGCGAGCGCGTCTCGAGCTGCTCGGCGACGTGTTCGAGATGGAGGACCAGCGGAACTGGACCGACGCGAGCTTCAAGATCTACTCGCGGCCGCTCGCCCTGCCCTTCCCCTACGAGGTCGCCGCCGGCGAGAGCGTCACCCAGGAGATCACCCTGGTCCCGGAGCCTTCGGTCGCTGCGCCCCAGGCCGCGCCGGGCCAGGCCGCCTCGGCGCAGTCCTCGCTGACACCGACCGCCCCGACGCAGCCCGCTCGTCGCCCGTCCGCGCCGGCGCACCTGGCGGATCTGCTCGCGGCGTCCACCCCGTGCACCTTCCCGCGCCTGGGTCTGGGCGCCACCACGGAGGCGGCGGCGGTGCGCAGCGGCGGTCCGCTGCCGATCTCGGCAGACGCCGGATTCGACCACCTGATGGTCGAGGTCAGCGAGCGGTTCGGCCCCGAATGGGTGCTGGCCGCGGCGGCCCGAGAGGCCGCCGCGACGGGCCTGCCCGTCGACCTGCGGATCATCGCCTCCGAGCGCACGGACATCCCCGGACTCCTCGCCGCGGCCGACGCGGCGGGCCTGCCCGTGCGGCGGATCGGCATCGTCGACGAGGCGCGGCACGTGACGACGGCCGAGCTCTGGGAGCGCCTGCGCACCGCCTGCCGGGAGCGCGACGCGGAGCTCGTGGCGGGCTCGCGCACCCACTTCACGGAGCTGAACCGCGAGGTTTACGCGATCCCCGGCGCGGAGCTCCTCTCCTTCCCCTCGACGCCGCAGATGCATATGCGCGAGAGCTGGCACGTGGTCGAGAGCGTGGCCGCGCTCGGTGACGTGCTCGTCTCGGCGCGGATGCTGCGGCCGACGGCGCGGCTGCACCTCGGTCCGCTCACGCTGCGCCCGCGGGTGAACGCGGTCGCGACGCAGGCGGAGCTCGTCGACCGCGCAGACGAGACCGGCTGGGGCGCGCACCTCGTGCCCGGCAGCACGGATCCCCGGCAGCGCACCGCCTGGGCGGCCGCCTGGGCCGCCGCCGCGCTCGCGGAGGCCGCGCACGCCGGCGTCGAGACGGTCACCCTGGGCGAGCTCGCCGGTGCGCGCGGCGTGCTCACGGACAGTCCGGAGTCTCCTCCCACGCCGCTGGGCGAGCTCCTCGTCGACCTCGCGGCCTGGTCGGGACGCGAGGTGCGCGTGCTCCGCGCACCGGGCGGCCCCGGCACCGTCCTGATCACCCGCGGAGAAGAGGTGCTGCTGGTGAACGCCCGCCTCGAGGACTGGGTGGCGGCGGAGGACGCGGGTGAGGGCGAGTCTCTGCGCGTGCCCGCGGGCACCGTGCGTCGCATCGTCGCCTCGGCTGCCGGCGAGGCGACGCCCGGGGCGCGGAACCCCGCGCAGCGCCGCGCGGATGGGACCGGTCCTGGGCCGACGGCTTGATACCTTCACCTCATGCCCGCCTTCTCCGACAGCGCCTCCGACGCGATCGCATCGTCGCTGGCAGCAGTGCCCGCCGGCACCCCTGTCTCCGAGGTCGCACGTCGGCTGCTGGAGCTCCTGACCGGCGGTGACGTCGCCCCCGGCACGCGCCTGCCCCCGGAGCGCCAGCTCGCGACCTCGCTCGGCGTGGGCCGCTCGGCGGTGCGCGAGGCCCTCGCGGCCCTCGAGATCCTGGGGATCGTCGACGTGCGGCCGGGATCGGGCACCTACCTGCGCGGATCCGCGAGCGACCTGCTCCCGCAGACCCTGAGGTGGGGCCTGATGATCGGCAAGCAGAACACCGACCAGCTCAACGAGCTGCGCGCGGGGCTCGAGAGCTATACGGCGCGTCTGGCGGCCGACAGGATCTCGACGGAGCAGCTCGAGACGCTGCGCGGGACCACGGCGACCATGGCCGAGAGCCTCGAGGACCTCAAGGCCTTCGTCGCGGCCGACGCCGCCTTCCACGAGGTGCTCGCCACCGCGGCCGACAACGCCATGCTCACCGATCTGCTGCAGGTCACCCGCAGTCTGCTGCGCGTCTACAACGACCGCGCCGTGCGCGACCGCGAGGACATGGAGGCCGCCCACGCGGAGCACGCGAAGATCCTCGCCGCCCTCGAGGAGGGCAACGGCGAGCGCGCGGCCTCGGCGATGGTCGCGCACATGGCGACCGCTCGCGACCGGATCCTCGAGGCCACCGAGGACTGAGGTCGGCGCGCGGGGCCGCACAGGCCCGCGGACGTCGTCACACGAGCCGCCGAGGCCGGCGTTCCGACTCCGAGAGCCTCCCAGCCCTCAGCTGGAGCCCGTCCTCGGCTCTCACTGTTGCTCAACCGGTTGACCAATATGCGCTCCCGCGCCTACGCTGGACCCATCACGACCGCGGGCGGTGCACCCTCCCCCGCGCCACGACGAGGTGAGGCGAGAGGTGACGCGAGTGGCCCAGGCCAGCAGTTCTGAGCGCCGGATGGACATCGGCATCGGCAGCTACGCCCTGTTCTGGGAGGGCAGCGAGCGCAATCCCGATCGCCTCGGCATCGCGGACATGATCGACCGTGCCGCGCAGCTGGACTGCGACGTCTTCCAGATCTGCGACGACGCCCGCATCGAGGACGCCGACGCCGACGAGCTCGCCGCCCTGCGCGAGCGCGCCGCACGGCACGGCCTGCGCCTCGAGCTCGGCACCCGGACGATCGATCCCGACCACCTCGCCCGGTACGTCGCGATCGCCCGTGCCCTCGATGCGCGCGTGCTGCGCTCGATGATCCAGACCCATGAGGTCTCCGGAGGCATCGAGCAGGCGGTCCTCGCCCTGCGCACCACACTCCCACTGCTCGAGTCCGCCGGCATCGCCCTCGCGCTCGAGACCTACGAGCAGCTGCCCACGGAGGACCTGCTGCGGGTCGTGCGCACCCTGGACTCCCCGCTCGTGGGGATCTGCCTGGACCCCGGCAACTGCGTCTCCGCGCTCGAGCACCCGGACGACGTCATCGACGCCGTCGCCCCCTTCACCCTCGACCTGCACGTCAAGGACTTCCACTTCGCCCGCCAGGAGGGCTGGGTGGGCTTCACCTTCTCCGGCGCCCGCATGGGCGAGGGCCTGCTGGACCTCGATCACGAGCTCGACGCCGTCTACCGCGAAGGCCGACGCCCGGCCGCGATCGCCGAGCACTGGCTGCCGTGGCAGGGCGATGCCGCCACCACGATCGCCCGTGAGCGCGACTGGACCGAGGCGACGCTCGCCGCCCTGCGCGCACGCCGATGACCCGTCGGCCCGCGCCGCAGGCCCTCCCCGTCGGCCCGCGGCCCCGGCCCCTTCGACCACTCGACCACTCCACCACCGACTCATCCACCACCGACCAGGAGGACCCCATGACCACCACCGACAGCCGCGAGCTGAACCCGCTGAAGGGCAAGAGCGTCGAGCTCGATCCGAGCCTCACCGTCGCCGTCGTCGGCGCCGCCGGGAAGATGGGCACGCGCGTGTCCAACAACCTCAACCTCACCGACGCGACGATCCACTACTGCGAGTCCTCCCCCTCCGGCATCGAGCGCGTCGAGGCGCTGGGCCGCACCGTGAGCGACATCGACGAGGTCGCCGGCGTGTGCGACGTCGTCATCCTCGCCGTGCCCGACGTGGTCCTCGGGAAGGTCTCCGAGCAGGTCGTGCCGAAGATGAAGGCCGGCTCGGTGCTGCTCACCCTGGACCCCGCCGCCGCCTACGCGGGCCTGCTCGCCACCCAGGACGGCGTGCTCCAGGCGTGCGCGCACCCGGCGCACCCCTCGGTGTTCCTCGAGCGCACCAGCGCCGAGGAGTGGGCGGACACCTTCGGCGGCATCGCCGCCCCGCAGGAGGTCGTCGCCGCCCTCGAGGGCGAGGAGGACGCCTCGGCCGGGGCCGACGGCGAGCGCGCCGCCGCGAAGAAGCGCGTCGAGGACGTCATCCGCGCGATCTACGCCCCCGTGATCGGCGTGCACTGGGTGACCGTCAAGCAGCTCGCCCAGCTCGAGCCCACGCTCGTGGAGACCACCGGCTGCATGATCGGCCAGTTCCTCAAGGACTCCATGGACTACGCGATCAACGAGCAGGGCATCCCCGAGGACGCCGTGAAGGCGATCTTCTACGGGCACATCTTCATCTCGCTCACCAACGCCCTGCGCGGCTCGAACCCGTTCTCCGACGCCTGCCTGCTGGCGATGGACTACGGCCGCGAGTCGATCATCCGCGAGGACTGGCAGAAGATCTGGAAGGACTCCGAGCTCGACTCCGTCATCGCCAAGATGCTGAAGATCGACGCCGTGAAGCGCTGATCCGGCCGGATCGGCCGACGAGAAGGGCCGCCCTCGAGAGAACTCTCGAGGGCGGCCCTTCCGCTGAGCGCCGGGAGCGCGCGAGGCCCGATCGGCCCCGCGCGACCGGTCGACCGCTATCCCTTCACAGCGCCAGCGAAGGCACCCTGCACGAAGTAGCGCTGGAACAGCAGGTAGACCAGCAGCACCGGGATCGCCGACATGAAGATGAAGGCGTTCAGCGGCCCGTAGTCGGTGCCCCACTGGGTGGAGAAGGACTGCACGGCCAGCGGGATCGTGTAGTTGTCCTGGGAGATCAGCAGCGTGGTCGCCATCGCGTACTCGTTCCAGGTGGCCACGAAGTCCAGCACGAACAGGGCCGCCAGCGCGGGCTTGGCGAGCGGCAGGATGATCTGCCAGAAGATCCGGAAGGTCGAGGAGCCGTCGATGCGGGCGGACTCCTCGAGCTCCTCGGGCACGCTGCGGAAGAAGCCGTAGAGCACGAAGATCTGGTACGGGATGCCGAAGGCCAGGTAGGGCAGCACGAGCCCGAGCCGGGAATCCAACAGGTGCGCGCTGAGCATCGTGGAGAACAACGGGCCCAGCCCGATCTGCACGGGGATCATGGAGCCGATCGCGATCAGTGCGAGCAGGATCCGCGCCCCGCGGAAGCGGATCCGCGAGAGGGCGAACGCGGCGGCGGCCGCGATGACCAGCCCGAGCGGCACCTTGATCAGGGCGATCAGCGCACTGTTGCCCGCGGTCACCCAGAGATTCCCGATCTCCACGGCGCTCGCGTAGTTCCCCCAGGCCCAGTCCGTGGGCAGGCCCCACATGGGCAGCTCGTTGATGTCGGTCTTCGACTTCACCGAGGTGAGGAACATCAGCAGCATGGGCACGAACCAGATCAGCGCGGTCACGCCGAGCGCGAGCCAGAGCCCGATCCCGACCCAGTCGCGCGGCTTCTCGCGCTCGCGCACGGGAGCAGCCGTCCTGCGGGTCGCCGCCCGCGTCGTCGTCATCGCGGTCATGACTCGTCACCTCTCATCGACCAGGCCATGTAGGGGATCACGAGGGCCAGGGTGACCAGCAGCAGCACGGTCGCCACGGCGCCGCCCATGCCGTACTCGTGGTTGGTGAACGACTGGGTGTAGGACCACAGCGCGAGCACCTGGGTGGACTGCGCGGGCCCACCGCCGGTGAGGCCGACGACGAGGTCGAACACCTTGAGCGCGTTGATGATCGTGAGGATCACGACCACGACTGTCGTCGGCCGCAGCGCCGGGACCGTGACGGTGCGGAAGCGCTGCCAGGCGCCCGCGCCGTCGAGCTTCGCGGCCTCCACGAGCTCCAGGGGGACGCTCTGCAGACCCGCGAGGAACAGCACCATCGAGAACCCCACGGCCTGCCAGATGTTCGCCACGAAGATCGAGGCGAGCGCGAACTGGGGGTCGCCCAGCCAGGACTGTGCGAGGTCGCCCAGTCCCACGGCGCGCAGGAGCTGGTTCACGAACCCCAGGGTCGGGTTGTAGATCCATCGCCACATGGCGGCGACAGTGATCGAGGCGAACACCGCGGGGATGTAGAAGACGGCGCGCATGAGGTTGCGCCCGAGCATCCGCCGGTTCAGCCCGAGGGCGAGCAGGAGGGCGATCACGGTGGGCACCAGCAGGGAGGCGATCACCCAGATCACGGAGTTGCGCAGCGCCGTCCAGAACACGGGGTCGGCGGTGAACAGGCGCACGTAGTTCTCGAGCCCCACGAACTCGGGCTTCTCGATGCGGAAGCCCGACCACTCGAAGAACGAGAGGCGCACGGCGTCGATCATCGGGTAGACGAGGAACACGGCATAGAGCACGAGGGCCGGTGCGAGGTAGGGCAGGGCGAGGCGGAATCGGCGGTGCGGAGGGACCGTGCGGGTCTGTCTCCCGCGCGCGCCGGTGCGGGCGTCGGTGGTCGTCATCGGTCTCATCCCTCCTGCTCGCGGAACCGCTGGAACGTCGTCCCGGCGTCGGCCGGGTCCATGTCCCCGGTGAGGACGGCGTTCTGGATGCGCCAGAACTCGGTGGTCTGCGCGGTCGAGAAGTTCTGGTCGTTGTTGGCGAACATGCCGCCGTCGACGTCCTCGAAGATCTGCGCCCACACGGGGTTCAGAGGGTTGTCCTCGTCCACGGGCATCGAGGCGTTCACGGAGATCGCCGACCAGGCGTCGCCAGCGATCTTCTGGCCGTCCTCGGAGGTCATGAAGTCGAGGAAGCGGGCGGCGAGATCGGATTTCTTGGTGTTCGCGCTGATGTAGAACGCCTCGCCGAAGCCGTAGAGGCGGTTGGTGCCGGTGGGGAACGGGAAGATGCCGACGTCGTCGGGGTCCATGCCGTTGTCCACGACGGAGGCGTTGAACCAGGTGCCCTCCAGTGCCATCGCGGCCTTGCCGGTGAAGAAGAGCTGCGAGGAGTCATCGTTGTTGATGCCCATGAAGCCGTCGTTGAGGTATTTCTTCCCCCATGTGCGCAGCTCGGTGAAGGCCTCGGTGACGGCGTCCTCGCTCCCCCAGTCCCCGTCGCCCGTGGTCAGTGCGTCGTTGAGCTCGGCTCCGCAGGTGGTCTCGAGCAGGCAGTCCAGCAGGCGCATGACGTGCCAGTTCACGGTGCCGCCGAACTCGATGGGGGTGATGCCGGCCGCCACCAGGGCGTCGGCAGCGGCGATCAGCTCGTCGTACGTGGTCGGCGGGCTGCCGACCCCCGCCTTCGCGAACAGCGATTTCGAGTAGTAGAGCCCCTGGCCCTGGAAGGTCCACGGGACGCCCTGATAGCCGCCGTACTGGGTGATGCCCGCGAGGGCCGCGTCGGTGAAGCGGTCTTTCCATCCCAGGCGCGTGTAGTCGTCGCTCAGATCGCGGCTCATGCCGACGTCCACGAGCTCGCCGCCGAGACCGGAGCCCTCCCAGTACCAGTAGATGTCGGGCACCAGGTAGGTGCCGGCGAACTGGCGCAGGGCGTTCTTGTGGTCGTCGGTCGAGCGTTGCTCGAGGGTGATCGACGTGCCCGGGTTCTGCTTCTCGAAGGCGCTGATGAGTGCCTGGATGGTGGTGCCCTGGGCTCCGTCCTGGGTCACCATCCACAGGGAGAGGTCGTCGGGCCCTGAACGGGCGCAGCCGGCGGCGCCGAGCAGCGCGGCTCCCGCCACGGGGATCGCCGCGAGGGCGCGGCGTGGAAGTGCATGGTGCATGGGTGGTCCCGTCTCTTCGTCGAGGGGAGGGTGGATGCGGTCGGGCCGGCCCGCGTGGGTCAGGCGGAGGCCTGCCAGTCGCTGAACTCGCGGAGCTTGAGGAAGAGGTCCTCGAACATCAGGCGCACGTCGACCTGGGTGAAGACCCGCATCGGGCGCGCGTCCGGGCGGGGTGTGTAGGACCCGTCGGCCTCGAGGATCGGCGTCGGCATCACGACGTGCCTGCTCGAGGAGCTGTCGGCCTCGAAGATCGACTGGAGGGCGGTGAGCAGCACGAGCGGCGAATCGCCGAGGGCGTAGGTCTCGGCGGGGCCGCGGCCGGCGTCTGTCGTCGCCTGCACCACGAGCATCGTCTCGTCGTAGAGATAGCGCCCCAGCGGGCCGGCGGTGGCCACGCGGATCCGCAGCTCGGCGTCGGAGACCAGGCACTGGCGGTAGACGTCCCGGGGGACCTGCCAGATCGGGATCCGGGTGTCGTTGAAGACGACGCGCGCGGCGAGGGGGTCGATGAGCAGGTTGTACTCGATCGGCATGGCGTCCGGCGGCGGGTACGCGATGCCTTCGTGCTCGTTGCCGCCGATCCAGATGAGGGTCATCCGCTCGGCGATGCGGGGCTCGATCAGGAGCGCGGACGCGAGGTCGGTGAGGCCGCCGCCGGCGACGTAGTAGAGCGGCTGGTCGGTGTCCTCGCGCAGGGCCTCGGCGATGATCCTGTCGACGGCCTCACCCCGGTACGGGGAGTCGGCGTCGTCGAGTGCCTGAGGGGCACCCGTCACCAGCACCTCGGTGGAGACCAGGCCCATGCGGGCGAAGACGTCCTCGGCGACGCGCAGGGCATTGGCCGAGGTGTCGGGGCCGGGATCGAAGCGGTCGCCCTCGCGAAGGTGCGAGGCGATCACGGCACGGATCTCCGTGTTCGGGGAGAGGACATGGTGGACGAGCTGGAAGAGGTCGTCCGGATCACCCGAGAAGTCGTTGTCGATGATCACCCGGCAGCGCGCGCCTCCGGGTGTGGGCAGCTGCTGCCAGGGGGTCTCGCCCAGGCGCCAGCGGGCGTTGACGCCATGGTTCTCAGGAGTGGTGGGCGCGGCGGGGATGCGTGTCATCGTCGACCTCTTAGGTGGGTGAGCGGCGGGCGAGGGGAAAGGAGTCCCGGAACGTAGTGCGATCCGAAGATCGGTGACGGCCTCGTGACCTGTGCGGATGACCAATCAGCGGACATCCGGTTGATAGGTTATCGGTAACACATGTGATCGGTCACCTATCGTAGCGACGTTCCGCCGAAGCGCAAGAGGGCGGCGCGGACGGATCCGACGGCCGTCACGAGCAGCCCCGTCCCCGGGGCCGTTCCCAGCACCGCGGAGCGACCGTCGAGGGCCCTCAGGAACGGTGGTAGCTTCGTGCCGACGACAGGCCTCGGGAACGGAGATCAGGTGGCACGGAGCTCCAGCTCGCGGCCGAGCATGGCGGACGTCGGCCGGCTGGCGGAGGTCTCCGCACAGACCGTCTCCCGCTACTGCTCGGGCACCGGATACGTGGGCGAGGCGACCGGCGCGCGCATCGCCGCGGCCATCCAGGAGCTCGGCTACGTCCCCAACCGCGCCGCGGGAACGCTGCGCGCCGGTCGCACGGGAACCCTCGGAGTGCTCACCATCGGGGAGCTGAACTACGGCAGCGCGCAGATCCTCACCGGCCTCAGCCGCACCGCACGCGAGCTGCACCAGACGCTGATGATCGCCGAGATCGACACCGACTTCGAGGCCACGGGCTGGCGGGATGAGGTGCGCCGCACGATCGACCACTTCCTCTCCGCACCGGTCGACGGGATCGTGGTCTCCACAGCCATCCCCGGCGTGGACGCCGAACTCGATCGAGCGCGCTCACGCGTGCCGGTCGTGAACCTCTCGCGGCGCCTCACTCGGGCCCAGGCCGAGGGGTCGCCGCCCCCGGGCGGCGACGGGGCGCCGTCGGCCGTCGGATTCGAGGCCACCCGTCACCTCATCGATCTCGGGCACGAGCGCATCCTGCACGTGGCGGGACCGCGCACGCGCAACGAGGCCCGCGATCGCGAGGCCGGGTACCGGGACGCGATGGAGCAGGCGGGACTCGTCCCGCGTGTGCTCTCCGGCGCGGCCGACTGGTGGGCCTGGTCGGGCGCCGCCGCAGCCGGACAGGTGACAGGCGACGGGACCACGAAGGATTCCGCACACCTGGACTTCACAGCCGTGTTCGCCGCGAACGACGAACTCGCCCTGGGCTTCATGAGCGCCCTGCGCACGCGCGGCTTCGAGGCACCGCAGGACTACTCGATCGTGGGCGTGGATGACATGCCCGCCGCCGCCTACCTGCAGCCGCCGCTGACGACGATGCGGATCGACTTCCTCGCCGTCGGCGAGCAGGCTCTGCGGCGGCTCCACCACGTGATCACCGCGGGCAACGAGGACGGCGGCGACGGAGAGGGCCCAGCCTCGCCCATCCTCCCCGAGCTCGTCGCGCGCGCATCGACCGCTCCCCTGCCTCGGCACTGAGCACCGAGGTCTGAGCTACGCCCCGGCCAGCACGACGTCAGTCCGCATCCGCGCCGGTCACAGCGAGGTCATGCCGCCGTCCACGCGGAAGATCGCTCCGGTGGCGAAGCTGGACTCGTCGCTCGCGAGGTAGACCATGATGCCGGTGACGTCGTCAGGGGTGCCCGCGCGGCCGAGCGGTGTGCGTCCGACGATGCCCTCACGGGCGCCCGGATCCTCGGAGATGGTGGTGACCAGCGATGTCTCCGTGTATCCGGGGACCACGGTGTTCACGCGGATGTTGTCGCCCGCGTACGCCATCGCGGTCGCGCGCACGAGGGAGTGGATGCCGCCCTTCGTGGAGCTGTAGGCGGCGAAGTCGGCGCCCTCTCCGTTCAGGCCCGTGGGGCTGCCGGTGCAGATGATGGAGCCGCCGCCGGAGGCGAGCAGCGCGCGCACGCCGTGCTTGACGGTGAGGAAGGTGCCGGTGAGGTTCACCGCGAGGGTCCTGTTCCAGGCCTCGAGCGGCACGTCGGCGGTCTTCGCGTCCTGGCCGAACAGCTGCACGCCGGCGTTCGCGACGATGACATCGGGCGAGGCGCCGCGCGCGGTGAGATCCGCGTACGCGGCCTCGACGCTCTGCTCGTCCGAGACATCCATGCGCACGGCCTGGGAACCGGACGCGTCGGCCGCCTCGCGGGCCGCCCGCTCGTCGATGTCGGCGTAGGCCACGCGCGCGCCCTCCGCCGCGAAGCGGTCGGCGATCGCGCGGCCGATCCCGGAGCCGGCGCCCGTGACCAGAGTGGTCCTGCCGTCGAGGCGCGGGGTGGTGGGTGTCATCGGTCCTCCATCGTCGGGGGTGCGGGCGGGCGGCCGGTCGACGGCTCGGGCACCAGCACCCCCTGCGACCAACCGGTTCACCACTCGAGGTCAGATTAGTGGGTCGAGCCCTCGGGAGCCAGACCCGGGGCGCATCGACACCGCTCCCCGCAGGGTCAGCCCCTCGCGCGCTCCGCCCCGATGCGCAGCAGCTCGAGGTACCCCTCGACCTTCCACGCAGTGCGGCCGACGAACAGGCCGGTGACGTGCTCGATCCCGAGCAGGTCCGCCGCGTTCTCGAGGTTCACCGAGCCGCCGTAGAGCAGCCCCTTCACGCGGCCCGAGTACTCGGCGCCGAGGGCCGCGAAGGGCTCCACGAGCTCCTCGACGGTGGCCGGGCGCCCCTTCTCCCCGATCGCCCAGATGGGCTCGTAGGCGATGACGACGTCGGCGAGCTGCTCCTCCGTGAGCCCCTCGAGGGCGCCGCGCGCCTGCTCGAGGATGAAGGCGGAGGAGCCCCCGGCGTCCTTCACCTCGGCGCTCTCGCCGATGCACAGCAGGGGCGTGAGCCCGTGCCGCAGCGAGGCTGCGACCTTGAGGCGCGTGGTCTCGACGGTCTCGCCGAAGTGCTCGCGGCGTTCGGAGTGGCCGATCTCGACGATCTGCGCGCCCGCGTCCTTCGCCTGCGGCACCGAGACCTCGCCGGTCCATGCGCCGGCGTCCTCCCAGTGCGCGTTCTGCACGCCCAGCAGCACGGGCGAATCCTCGCCGAGGATCTGCGCGACGGTCGACGTGGCGGTGAAGGAGGGGATCACGAAGGGCTGCACGCCCTCGGGGGCGCGGCCGTCCAGGTGTCCGACGAGCGCCGACGTCCACTCGCGCGCCTCGGCGAGAGTCTTGTTCATCTTCCAGCTGGTGCCGATCCAGAGGGGCTGCATGGGAGTGGTTCCTCGCTGTTCGTGGTGGTGCAGAGCGGTGATGGCGCGGAGCCCTGACGGTCCGCGGCTCGCGACGTGAGCGGATCGCACGGACTCCGGGGACGAGGACCGCCGTCGACCTTCGGGGACGGTCGGCCGCACGGGGACGCTACCGGGAGGCGTTCCCGCGGGAACGCAGACTCTCGCCTGTCGAGCCGATTCTTCCCGATCGGCGGAACGGATCGCCGCCGACGCCCGATGCGCGGACTCGGTGAAGGGCGGATTCGCGGCAGCATGCCGGTCGAGGTGTCAGGGCGTGACGAGTTGCGGTGGGTTCTCGATCCCATGCGCTCGCCGCGGGTCCGTCGGCCTGCACGACATTCCGTCGCTTTTCCACCGCAACTCGTACCCTCCAGGACCCCTGTCCTTCACCGTTCACCCCTTACCCCTCGCCGGAGCGGGAGCTGGAGCCGGAGCAGGCCGAAGGCGTGCACCCGCGCCGGGACCACGCGCCCCACTCCCCGAGCGCGGCGGACGAGCCTGAGCCCGGCACACGACCCTGACCACGGCGGGCGATCCTATAGGTGGCACCCACGCGCACTCCGCAAGCCCGCTTGACATCCACCCTCGTTGTAGAAATCCTATAGGAACAGTCGTCGCGAAGGAGACCGAAGATGCTCACTGCCGAGTCCTGGCCGATCGCCGCCAACATGCTCTCGTTCGGCGCCACCGCGCCCGACGGCGGCCACATCAAGGACGCGCCCGCGAGCGTGTGGGCCTCCCAGATGCGCCAGGCCCGCGACCTCGGCATCACCCAGATCGACCCGACCGACGCCTGGGTGCCCCTCGCCCGTCTGAGCGACGCACGCGTCGAGGAGTTCCGCAGCACGCTGGAGGACTCGGGCCTCACCATCCCGTCGATCTCCATGACCCGCAGCTCCGTCGTCGACCGCGAGAAGGGCGAGGACTTCCTCGCCGAGGCCCACCGGCTGATGGACATCGCGCCGAGCTTCGGGGCGAGCGTCGTGAACATCGGCTTCATGCAGGCCCTCACCCCCGCCCAGGCCGACGCCGTCTGGTTCTGGCTCGAGGACGGCCACCACGACGACCCGGCGCTGCGCGATCTCGCCATCGAGCGCACCCGCGAGCTGGGCGATCACGCGAAGGCGAACGGCCTCCAGCTCAGCCTCGAGATGTACGAGGACACCTACGTCGGCACTCCCGAGGACGCCGTCGCGTTCCTGAAGGACGTGGACCACGAGGCCGTCGGCCTGAACCCGGACCTCGGCAACCTGGTGCGCCTGCACCGGCCGATGCCGCACCCCGGCGACATGTACGAGACGGTGCTGCCCCACGCGAACTTCTGGCACATCAAGAACTACACGCGGGACTTCGACCCGGCGACCGGCGCATACACCTCGGCGCCCATGCCGCTGAAGTACGGCTACGTGAACTACCGGCAGGTGATCCGTCGCGCCCTGGAGCTCGGGTACACCGGACCCTTCTGCTGCGAGCACTACGGCTCGGACTCCCTGGGCGTGATCGCCGAGAACATCCAGTACATCCGCCAGGTGCTCGCCTCCGCGCTCGCCTGAGCACGCCCGCCCCAGCGTCACCCCGCACCACCCCACCTCTGCGAAGGAGCAGCAATGACCAGCACGTTCCCCGAGAACCGCACCGCCGTCGTCACCGGGGCCGGCGCCCCGCGCGGCATCGGCCGCCACGTCGCCCGCGCCCTCACCGGCGCCGGCTGGGACGTGGCCGTCCTGGACATCGACGAGGCCTCGGTGAAGGAGTTCGCTGCAGAGCTCGCCTCCGAGTCCGGTCGCAGCGTCGTCGGCATCGGCGTCGACATCTCCGACAAGGAGTCCGTCGAGGCGGCGTTCGCGATCATCGACCGCGAGCTGCCGCCCGTGCTCGCCGAGGTGAACCTCGCCGGCATTCCCAGCCCCCACACGATCTTCGAGCTCGACGCCGCGATCTGGGACCGCGTCATGGACGTCAACGCCAAGGGCACCCTGTTCATGATGCAGGCCGCGGCGACCCGCATGATCGACGGCGGCCACGGCGGACGCATCGTCAACACCTCCTCGATCACCGCCTACGACGGCGGCGGCACCTTCTCCAAGACCGGCTACGCCGCGGCGAAGGCCGCCGTGCTGGGCCTGACCCGCGGCGGCGCCCGCGAGCTCGGGAAGCACGGCATCACCTGCAACGCGATCGTCCCCGGCCCCATCGACACCGACATCATGGGCGGCACCCTCACCGACGAGCGAAAGGCCGGGATGTCCTCCGACATCCCCCTGCAGCGCGTCGGCCAGCCGCAGGAGGTCGCGGGCCTCATCAAGTTCTTGGTCAGCGAGGACTCCAGCTTCGTCAACGGGGACGCCGTCTTCGTCGACGGCGGCAAGCACATGGTCTGACCCTGCCCGTCGGCCGGGCCCGCGCGACCCCCGCAGCACCCGCCGCATGCCCTGCGCGTGCCCGGCCGACCCCTCCTGCACGTCCTGAGGAGCATTCCGTGACGACGACGTCATCCCCCTCCGGCAACGGTCCGGAGCAGCCCAGCACCGCGACGACCGACGCCCGGTCCGCGCCCCGGGCCGCGCGCCCCGCCCATCCCGAGCACACCGCCCGGTCCGTGCGCACCGTCGACGAGGCGGAGGAGCTCGCCTTCTCCCCCGAGGTCGCCTCGGCCACCCGCAAGGCCCGTTGGCGGCTGCTGCCCTTCCTCATGCTCATGTTCGTGATCGCGTTCATCGACCGCTCGAACATCGGCTTCGCCGAGGAGTCCCTCGAGGTTCACGCCGGTCTCGGGGCCGCGGCCTACGCCTTCGGCGCGGGGCTGTTCTTCATCGGCTACGCGGTTTTCGAGGTGCCCTCGAACCTGATCATGCACCGGGTCGGGGCGCGCTGGTGGATGGCGCGGATCATGGTCTCGTGGGGCGTGGTCGCCGGCCTGTTCATGTTCACGACCGGACCGGTCATGTTCTACGTCCTGCGGTTCCTCCTGGGCGTCGCCGAGGCGGGCTTCTTCCCCGGCGTGATCCTGTACCTCACCTACTGGTTCCCGCGGCGCACGCGCGGCCAGGCCACGGCCCTGTTCTACCTGGGGTTGCCGATCGCGAACGTGGTCGGCGGGCCGCTGTCCGGCGGGCTCCTCGAGCTCGATGGCGTGCTCGGGCTGCACGGCTTCCAGTGGATGTTCCTGCTCGAGGGCCTGCTCGCGGTGATCGTCGGCGTGGTCGCGGTCTTCGCGCTCACCGACCGCCCCGCCCGCGCCCGCTGGCTCACCGCCGGCGAGCGCGACGCCCTCGAGGGCGTCCTCGCCGCCGAGGCGCAGACCAAGGAGCAGGTTGCGAAGCTCTCCTGGTGGCGGGCGCTGCTGAACCCGCGGGTGCTCTACTTCGCCCTCATCTACCTCACCATCCAGGTCGCCGTGTACGGCCTCACGTTCTTCCTGCCCGCGCAGGTCGCGAGCATCACGGGCCGCGAGGTCGGATTCCTGGTGGGACTGCTGGTCGCGATCCCGTGGCTGTGCGCGCTGGTCGTGAACCTGTTCGTCGGCCGATGGGCGGACCGGCGCGCCGCCTACCGCTCGACCGCGACGCTCATGCTCGCCCTCTCGGGCGTGGGGCTGGCCGCGAGCGCCTTCCTCAGCCAGCCCGTGCTGGCGATGGCCGCGCTGTGCCTCGCGGCGATCGGCTTCGTCTCCGCGCAGCCGATCTTCTGGAACATCCCCACCGGCTATCTCTCCGGCGCAGCCATGGCGGCGGGCGTCGGCCTCATCAACGGGCTCGGGAACCTGGGCGGCTTCATCGCCCCGAACCTGCGCTCGTGGATGGTGACCGCGTTCGACAGCGAGGCCGCCGGCCTCGTGATGCTCGCGATCGCCCCGTTCGTCGGCGCCCTCCTGGTCGCCGGCACCGCCCTGTTCGAACGACGCGACCGCGCCGTCCGGACGGGTCCGGGCGCCGCCTGAGGCCGCCGGGATCCGTCGGCCGACGGGCCCGTCCCGGGTCGATGGACCGATCCCGGACCGACGCCCCCGTCGGCCTCTCCCCACCCGAGCACCGCCGCTCCCCTCCCCTCACCTCCCCGAGAAGGTCACCATGAGCCTCGACGCCGAGGACGCCCGCCGCGCGCGGGACCACCGGAAAGTCCGCAACCTCCGCTACGTCGTGCTGATCTGGCTGCTGCTGGCCGGGGTCCTCAACTACATGGACCGCGCGTCGGTCTCCATCGCCGCGCCCCACATGATCGACGAGCTGGGGCTCACCCAGACCGACATCGGGCTGATGGGCAGCGTGTTCTCCTGGACCTACGCGATCTGCCAGCTGCCGGTGGGGTACCTCATCGACAAGGTCGGCCCGCGGCGCATGTACTTCCTGGCCGTGGGCATCTGGTCGATCGCCTCCGCGCTCATGGCCGCCGGCCACACGCTGGGCCACTTCCTGCTGTTCCGCGTGCTGCTGGGCATCGGCGAGTCCCCGAACTCGCCCAACAGCTCGAAGATCTCCACCCACTGGTTCCCGCGCTCCGAGCGCGGTCAGGCGGCCGGGATCTGGGACTCGGGCTCGAAGTGGGGCTCGGCGATCGCCCCGCCCGTGCTCACCGTGCTCATGCTCGCCTTCGGCTGGCGCGCGATGTTCCTGGCCATGGGCGTCGCGGGCATCGTGCTCGCCGCCGCCTTCTGGGCGTTCTACCGCGCCCCCGAGGACGCCAAGCGCCTCTCGGACGAGGAGTACCGGCATATCCTCGCGGGCCGGGACGCCGCCGAATCGGCCGACGCCGAGAGGATCCCCTGGCTGAAGCTGTTCACGTTCCGCCAGACCTGGGGCATGATGCTCGGCTTCTTCACCTCGATCTGGATCTGGAACATCTTCATCACCTTCCTGCCGCTGTTCCTCCAGCACTCCCTGGGCGTCTCCATCGCCGGGACCGGCGGGGTCGCGGCGATCCCCTACGTCGTCGCCGCGCTCGGCGCGATCTTCGGCGGCCGCATCACCCTGGTCCTCGCCCGACGCGGCCGCAGCCCGCTCGCCTCGAAGCGGGTCGTGCTGGTGATCGCCTCGATCGCGACAGGCGTGCTCCTGTGCCTGGTGCCGCTGGTGCAGACGCTCGCCCTCGCCCTGGTCGTGCTCAGCCTCGCACTGGGCCTCATCGCGCTCGTGCAGGCGCAGGCCTGGGCCGTGACCTCGGACATCGTGCCCGACGCCTACGCGGCCCGGTTCGGGGGCATCATGAACTTCGGCGGCTACTTCGGCGGCGCGCTCGCCCCGGTGATCACCGGCATGGTCTTCGACGCGACCGGCAGCTACTCGCCCTCGTTCGTGCTCGCCGGAGTCATCGCGGCCTGCGGCGCCCTGTTCTTCGGGCTGCTGATCCGCCGTCCGATCCCGCAGCGCGCGGCGGCCGAGGCCTCGGAGGCGGCGGCCGCATGACCGCCCCCGCTCCTGCCGCTCCTACCAACCCCACCACTCCCACCACTCCCACCAGGAGGCTCCCATGAGCAGCACACCCTGGCGCCTCGCCGTCGCCGCCGAGGGCATCGACGCGTCCGGCCGCACCATCCACGGCGACATCGGCCTGGGCTCGCTCGCCGAGCACGGCATCGAGTGGTCGCCGATCGACGTGGCCCGGCAGGAGCTCACGGCCGAGGCGCTGCACGGGTTCGACGCGGTGCTGCTGATGGGCGAGTCCCCGTTCGGCGCAGAGCAGCTGGGCGAGGAGACGACGATCAAGCACGTCGCGCGCTTCGGGGCGGGCTTCGACCAGGTCGACCTCGCCGCCTGCGCGGCCCGCGGGATCCCGGTGACCAACGCGCCCACGGGCCTGCGCGTGCCGATGGCCCACGCCGCACTGACCCTCCTGTTCGCCCTCGCCCACCAGCTCCTCCCGAAGTCGCAGCTGGTGCGCACGGGCCGCTGGGACCAGCGGGCCGGGCTGCGCGGACGCGGACTCGCGAGCGCCACGATCGGCGTGATCGGCCTCGGCGGCATCGGCCGCGAGACCGTGCGCCTGCTGCGCGGGCTGGGCCTCGAGGTGATCGCGTACAACCGCACGCCCCGCCCCGAGTTCTGCACCGAGCAGGGCGTCGAGCAGGTGGATCTGCCGGAGCTGCTGCGCCGCAGCGACTTCGCGATCCTCACCGTCTCCTCGAACGCGCAGACCCGGCACCTCATCGGCGCGCGCGAGCTCGAGGACCTCGGGGCCGACGGGCACCTCATCAACGTCGCCCGCGGCGCGGTCGTCAACGAGCGGGCGCTCGTCGAGGCGCTGCGCGAGGGCACCATCGCCGGGGCCGCACTGGACGTCTTCGAGACCGAGCCGCTGTCGACGACGAGCCCGCTGCTCGAGCTCGACAACGTGCTGCTCACCCCGCACTCGCTGTGCTGGACCGCGGACTTCACGGCTGCCACCGGCGCCGAGGCCCTCGGCGAGGTGATCGCCGTGGCCGACGGCCGCGAGCCCGCGCACCTGGTGAACGACCCCCGCCCCTCCTGACCGACCGCCTGTTCAGCCGCCTGTTCAGCCCCCTGACCAACCGTCCGACCCCGCAGTCCGACCCTGCCGCCCGATCCGAGGAGGAGACATGCCCGAGAATCCGCTGTCCGGAGCCGTCGAGTTCGCGAAGATGATCGCCGCGGGCGGTCTGCGCGTTGATCCCGTCGAGTCCGCCCCGTCGGTCGAGGACTTCCGCGACCTCGCACGGCGACGCCTGCCGAAGATGGCCTTCGACATCATCGACGGGGCCTCGAACCACGAGATCACGAAATCCGTGAACGAGGAGGACCTGCGCCGGGTGAGGTTCCGGCCCCGGTGGCTGACCGACATCTCGCACGTCGACATCTCCACCGAGGTCGACGGGATGGCGCTCGCCCGCCCCTACGTGCTGGGTCCCCTGGGCCTGCAGCGGATGATCGGCGGCACCGGCGAGCTGCCCGCCGTGCGGGCGGCCGGGAGGGCGGGGATCCCGTTCACGATCTCCACCGCCTCGAACTGGTCGATGGAGGAGATCGCCGACGTCGCGACCGGGCCGCTCTGGTACCAGCTGTACATGTACAAGAGCGAGCGGATCGTCACCAATCTGATCCAGCGCGCGAAGGCCATCGGCGCCGAGGCCATGGTGGTCACGGTCGACGTCCCCCTGAACGGCAAGCGCTACCGCGACCACCGCAACGGCATGTCGATCCCGCCCAAGGTCACCGCGCGCAACGCCCTGGAGGCGGTGCGGCACCTGGACTGGACGCTCGCGGTCATGCGCCCGCCGGCCATCGGCTTCCGCAACCTGGTGGGCGAGATCCAGGGCGACAACGCCGTCTCGCACCAGGAGTTCGTCGCGAAGTACCTCGCGAACCTCACCCTGACCTGGGACAGCATCGAGGACGTGCGCCGGCAGTGGGACGGCCCGCTGTACATCAAGGGGATCCTCACGCCCGAGGACGCCCGGCGCGCACGGAACGCGGGCGCGCAGGGCATCTACGTCTCGAACCACGGCGGACGCCAGCTCGACTCCTCGCCGAGCACCATCAGCGTGCTGCCCAGCATCGTGGACGCCGTGGGCGAGGACATGACCGTCGTCTTCGACTCCGGCGTGCGCACGGGCGACGACATCGCCAAGGCCATCGCCGTGGGCGCCGACCTGGTCTCCGTGGGCCGCGCCTGGGGATATGCGAACGCCTCCGCCGGCGAGCGCGGCGTCACCCGCGTCATCGACATCCTCGACGAGGAGCTCGCCCTCGCCATGGGCCAGCTCGGCGCGACCAGCATCGGGGCGCTGGACCGCGGGTTCGTCGACTACCCCGAGGCGTGGCACGGGGTGGGGCTGCATCGGGAGCCGGAGGGCGATGCCCGGGCCGACGGAAGGTCGGGCTCGTGACCGCGCGGGCCCTGGAGGACGAGGCCCGCGTGCAGTGCCTGACCGCCCTGGTCACTGGAGCCGCCTCCGCGCGCGGCATCGGCCGCGGGGTGGCGCTGCGATTCGCGCGCGAGGGCCGCCCGCTCGCGCTCCTCGATCGCGACGGCGAGGGACTGGCCGACGTGGCCGAGCAGGCGCGCGCCGCGGGCGCCCCGGTCGTCGTCACCGCTCCCGCCGACATCGCCGATGAGCACAGCGTCGACGCCGCGATCACCCGCTGCGAGGCCGAGGCGCCCGCGATCGGGACGCTCGTCAGCTGTGCCGGTATCGCGAACCCCACGGCCTTCCTCGACGTGACCTCGGCCGAATTCCACCGCACCCTCGCCGTCAACATCGGCGGGGCCTTCCACCTGTGCCGCAGGTTGCTGCCCACCATGCTGGAGCAGCAGCTGGGCCGGATCGTCGCGATCTCCTCGACCGCCGGGCAGGACGGCGGCGGAAACTTCTCCAAAACGGCCTATGCGGCATCGAAGGCGGGGCTCGAGGGCCTCGTGCGCGGACTCGCCAAGGAGACCGCCGGGACCGGCGTGACCGTCAACGCCATCGCCCCCGCGAACATCGACACGGACATCATGGGCGGCCCGCTCGAAGGGGCCCGCCGCGAGGAGTTCATCGGCCGCACGCCCGTGGGGAGGCTCGGCACGGTCGACGAGCTGGCGGCACTGGTCGCCTTCCTCACCGGCCCCTCGGGCGGATTCACCACCGGTGCCACCTACAACCTCAACGGCGGCATGCGCATCGGCTAGGTCGTCACGGTCGCGGACTCGGCCTCCGTCGGCAGCTCGTCGGCCTCCGGATCGTCGAGCGCGCCGTTCCTGCGCAGCACCCAGGCCGCCACCAGGGGCGCTGTGATCGCCGAGATCAGCACGGCGGTCGCGATCTGCACGGTCGCGACGCCGACGTAGGGCTCGAACCGCGGGTCCGCCGCGGCGACGATCGCGGGGGTCGCCAGCGAGTTGCCCGCGGTGGTGCCCGCGACGAAGCCGATCCCCGAGCGGCGCCCGCGTCGCAGCAGGAACCGGTAGGCGAAGTAGGTGAGCCCACCGGTGAACGGCGTGACGACGAGCCCCAGCAGGATCCCCGTCACCCCGCCCGTGAGCACCGCGGACAGGTCGATCCCGGTGCCGAGCCCGAAGGCGAAGAACGGGATGACGATGTTGGGCACAGGTCGCATGACCTCCGTCCACCGGTGGTCGATGTTGCCCACCACGATGCCCAGGAGCAGCGGGATCACCGCGGCGGCGAAGGCCTCGAGCGGGATCGACCCGAGTCCCGCAGCGCCGATGAACAGCATCGTGAAGAAGGGTCCGTCGTTCAATGCGGAGGCGACGTAGGCACCGCGATCGGTCCGTGTCCCGTACTTCCCGGTGAACGCGATCCAGACCCCTCCGTTGGAGTTGTCGAAGGTCGCCAGCATGGCCAGGATCGAGATCCCCAGGACCCCCTGGATCCCCACCAGGGATCCCAGCGCGACGACGAGGAGACCGGGGATCAGGCTCTTGGCGAGCAGGATCGTGCCGGTGGTGCCCGCGACGGGGCCGATGGTGCGCGGGGTGATCTGCATGCCGGTGGCGAAGATGACCAGCGCCATCATCGGCATCGGGGTCGCGAACAGGGCGGTGGTGAAGCTGCCGATCTCGAGGACACCGGGGGCGAGCGTGCCCACGATCGCGCCGAGGATCAGCGGGATCACCATCAGCCCGCCGGGGATCTTGTCGAGGGTGCCGTAGATGGGCGAACCCAGCGTCCGGCCGGTCGTCGTCGATGCGGTCATCTCGTCCTTCTTCTCCGCTCTCGGAGGCGCGTCCTCGCGCTCTCTCCTGCTTCGCGCTGCGGGGCGTCGGTGCCCCGCAGTCGGGCGCGGCCGCACGGCCGTCTCCCGTTCCTCGACCTCGCAGCGAGACGCGCCGAGGACCGATTGCCCTATAGGATTCAACGTGAACGCGGACACGTCAACCTCTCCAGGATTGCGCGATCGCGATCGCCGTGTCGACCGAGGCTCCCCCGATCGCGTGCGCAATCCTGCCGCAGCGCCCTCCACAGGAGCGCAGACGCGAGACAGGGTTGATCGCACGCAGTTAAAGGTGATCCCATAGGATCATTCGAGGCAATCTCGGCATGGCGCACTCCCGCACGGCGGAGCGCCGCGCACATCAGACGAAGGAGTCCCCTCATGACCATCAGCACCGTGACCGTCGTCGGAGCCGGCTACATGGGCGGAGGCATCGCCCAGGTGCTGGCCATGGCCGGCCTCCCCGTGCAGATCGCCGACGTGAGCGTCGAGGCCGCCGACGCCGCCCTCGAGCGGATCCTCGGCGAGGCCCGCGCGAGCGAGGACCAGGGCCTCGTACCCGCCGGCAGCGCCGACTCGGTCGCCGCGCACCTGAGCGCCGGGAAGACCATCGAGGAGGCCGTGGCCGACGCCGACTTCATCGAGGAGGTCGTCTTCGAGGACCCCGCCGTGAAGAAGGAGGTGCTGGGCCGGATCTCCGCCGCGGCCCGTCCCGACGCGATCATCGGCACGAACACCTCGACGATCCCCGTGCACGTGCTGGCGCCCGCCGTCACCGGGCCCGAGCGCTTCCTGACCGTCCACTTCTCCAACCCGATGCCGTTCATCCCGGGCGTCGAGCTGGTCGCCGGGGAAGCCACCACCCAGGAGGCGATCGACGCGATCAAGGACCTGCTGGCCCGCGCCGACTGCGAGGGCGCACAGGTCGCCGACACCCCCGGGATGGTCCTGAACCGCCTGCAGTACGCCCTGCTCAAGGAGGCCACGAGCGTGGTCGAGGAGGGCGTGGCGACGGTCGACGACGTGGACACGATCGTGCGCACCACCTTCGGCTTCCGCCTGGGCTTCTTCGGGCCCTTCGCGATCGCCGACCAGGCCGGGCTCGACGTCTACGCGAACTGCTTCCGCACCTTCGAGGAGGCCTACGGCGAGCGTCTGGCGACCCCGGAGCTGTTGAAGGACGCGGTCGCCGAGGACCGCAAGGGTCTGAAGAACGGGCACGGACTCGTCGAGGACTACGACGAGGAGACGACGGCCGAGCTCATCGCCTACCGCAACAAGGCCTACGCCCGCATGCGCGAGGTGCTGCGCGAGCTGGGCCCCGCGCCGCGCGGGACCAAGCGCCCGTCGGCCTGAGTCACCTCACCTCCTTCGCACCGCACGGTGCCCGTCCCTGTGGGACGGGCACCGCCCTCACCCTGGCCACCAACTGACACGGCCCCGACCGGGGCCCGCATCCGAGGAGTCACCGTGGACTCGACCACGACCGTCGACGAGCGCGCCCTGATCAAGAAGATCACCTGGCACATCGTCCCCTTCGTGATGGTGCTGTACACCATCGCCTACATCGACCGCTCCGTGATCGGCTACGCGAAGCTGCAGATGTCCACGGACATCGGCCTGAGCGACGCCGCATTCGGCCTCGGGGCGGGGCTGTTCTTCCTCGCCTACTTCCTGTTCGAGGTGCCCTCGAACTACCTGCTGCCCAAGGTCGGCCCGCGCATCTGGTTCGCACGGATCCTGTTCACGTGGGGCCTGATCACGGCGCTCACGGCACTGACGCCGTCGACCGAGATCTTCTACGTGCTGCGCTTCCTGCTGGGCGTCGCCGAGGCCGGCTTCTACCCGGGCGTGCTCTACTACCTGACCTTCTGGTTCCCGCAGCGCCATCGCACGAAGGCGACCGGGACGTTCGTGCTCGCGGCGCCGATCGCCTTCCTGGTCATGAGCCCGCTCGCCGGGTCCATCCTGGGGCTGGACTGGCTGGGACTGCGCGGCTGGCACTGGCTGTTCGTGCTCTCGGGCCTGGCCGCCATGATCGCCGCGGTGCCCACCCTGAAGTGGCTGCGGGACACCCCGCGCGCGGCCCCGTGGATCACCGCGTCCGAGGCCGACTGGATCGAGGGTCAGCTGGAGAAGGACCGTGCGGAGCTCGGCCAGCAGTCCCACGCGAACCCCTGGAAGGCGCTCGGCTCGAAGTACGTGTGGGTGTTCGCGCTGCTGTTCTTCCCCTCGACGGTCGGGATCTACGGGCTGAGCTTCTGGGTGCCCACGGTGGTGAGCGCGTTCAGCGGATCGGACGTCGCCACCGGCTGGCTCTCCGCGATCCCGTACGTGTTCGGCGTGATCGGCATCTTCGTGACCTCGCGCCTCGCCTCACGGATGCGAGAGAACTGGATCCCGCTGATCGTCATCTACATCGGCAGCGCGGTGGGCATCCTGCTGTCGGCGCTCGCGCCGGCCGGACTCCTGCAGCTGGCGGCGATGTCCATGGCCGCGTTCTTCCTGTACTCGGTGGCCGGCGTGTTCTGGGCGCTGCCCACCCGCTACCTCGTGGGCGCGACCGCGGCGATCGGCATCGCGTTCGTGAACTCCTTCGGCAACATCGGCGGGTTCGTCGGCCCGTACGTGGTCGGCGCGGTCTCCGAGGCCACGGGCAAGGCCGCCAACGGCATGTACTTCCTGGGCGCCGTGCTGATCCTCGGCGCGATCGGCACGACCATCGGCATGCGCGTCTGGGCGGGCCGGAACCCCGAGCAGGTCGAGACGGTCGGCCGACGAGGCGAGACGGTCTCACCCCGGAACGGCTGACCCGTCGCTCGCGGACCGGCGCGCCCTGCTCGTCGCCTCGCACCGGCCGCCCGCAGATTCCTGCACGCGTCGCATGACCGATCCTCTAGGATCCGGAATGCGACGCGTGCACCCGACCGAGCAGGAGACCCCATGGCGAGCAAGCGGCAGGTGCTGCGGGCGGACGTGCAGGAGGGCATCCAGAACCGTCTCGTGCAGGGGAATTGGCGCCCCGGGTCGCGGCTGAGCATCGACGGCCTCGCCCGCGAGCTCGAGGTCTCCCCCACGCCGGTGCGCGAGGCGCTGGTCGCGCTCGAGCGCTCCGGGCTCATCGAGTACAAGGCCCTCAAGGGCTTCGTGGTCGCCCCGCCGCTGAGCGCCGAGCAGATCGACGAGCTCATCGACGCGCGCCTGATCCTCGAGACCGCCGCCTTCACCCGCGCCTTCGACGACTGGGCGGCGCTGCTGGAGGACCTGCGCGCCGCCCATGCCGCGCACACCGCGATCGCCGACCGGATCGCCGCCGCCGGCGAGCCCGACTACTCACTGCTGCACGAGTACTTCGACGCCGACGCCGCGTTCCACGAAGCCCTGTTCACGCACGCCGGCAACCACTACCTCGGGTCGATGCGCGAAGTCCTGAACACCCATGGCCATCGCATGCGCCAGACCTGGTCGGAAGGCCCCGAGCAGATCGACGCCGCCGAGGCCATCACCGAGCACGAGGCGATCCTGGCCCGGGTCGCCGAGCACAACCACGATGGCGCGCTCGAGGCCCTGCGGCGCCACCTCGAGGGTGTGCGCGAGCGCTCGGGCGCGATGGCCGACGCCGCCGAGGAGTGATCGGACCGGGGCATCGGACCGATACCCGTCGCCCCGCATTCCCGAGACAGCGACCGGTGGCAGCCGCGTGGACGTCGTGGACGTCGTGGACGGGCCGATGGTGGGGAGCCGTGGCGATATAGGCACGGCTCCCCACCATCGGCCCGTCCGTGACACACCACCGGCGGGCCGGTGCCGAGCTCACCGGCGAAGGCCCGGACAAGGGCACTCTCGAGGACGCAGCGTCGAGCGACCCGCGCGGCGCACCGTCGAGGGCCCTGCGCGCCCCTCCGTCAGCGCAGGTGCGTTCCGAGCTCGTCCATGAGGATGGAGAAGGACAGGGCACCGGGGTCCGGGGTGCCCTTGGACTTCTCACCGAGCACGCGGGAGCGGCCCTTGGTCGCGGTGATCAGTGCCGTCGCCTCCGCGGCGTCCCGCGCGGTCGCCGCAGCGGCCGTGATCGCGCCTGCCACGCCCGCGAGGTCCTCCCCCGCAGTCTCGCCCGCTCCGCCGGCGCCGTCGGCCGCGGCGCTGAACTGCTCGAGCAGCACCCGACGGAACGGCAGCGCCGCGTCCATCATCGTCTTGTCGCCCTCCACGGCCCCGCCGAGCCGGCCGATCGTGTCCACGCCCGCGACGAGCGCCTCCACCACCTGCGACGGCTCCACGCCCGCGCTGTCGGTCACGGTGTTCCCCGCCGCGATCAGCGCCGCGCCCCACAGCGCGCCCGAGGTGCCTCCCGCCGCCTCGGACCAGGCCTCCCCCGCATGCACCAGCACCGTGCGCGCACCGGCACCATCGGCGACCGCACTGCGGGCGGCCTCGGCCGCGCCCTTCGACCCGAAGGCCATGCCCTGCCCGTGGTCGCCGTCGCCCGCGATCGCGTCGATCCGGCCCAGCTCGGCCTCCTCCCGCGCGCACACGGCCTCGAACAGGTCCAGCACACCGCTGATCCTGCGCGCCGCGGCCCGGGAGTCCTCGCTCGCCTGCGGGATCGGATCCACGCCCGGCTCCCACCGCACCGCACCCGCGGACCCGGCATCGTCATCGTCATCGCCATCGGCCGCATCTCCCGCGGGCATCGCGCCGCGATGGAAGGCGGGCGTGTCCACCGGCGCCAGCCAGTGCTCCTCGAGCTCCTCGTCGAGGAACACGACCGTCAGCGACAGCCCGGCCATGTCCAGGCTCGTCACGTGCTCGCCGACCTCCGGACGCACCGGCGTGATCCCCCGCGCCTGAAGCATCCGCGCCACGTGCCCATAGACCACGAACAGCTCCTCGTGCTTCACCGTGCCCAGACCGTTCACGATCACGGCGGCGCGGCCCCGATACCCGGGTGCGCCGTCCGCGGCGCGTGCGGGCTCCTCCGCGAGGACCCCGTCGACCAGCATCTGCGCGACCTCGCGCGCACTGCCCAGGGCCTCGTCCCGCACGCCGGGCTCGCCATGGATGCCCAGGCCCACGGCCATCTGCCCGGCCTCCACGGAGAACAGCGGCGCCTGCGCGCCCGGCAGGGTGCAGCCGGCGAAGGCGACGCCGAAGGAGCGGGTCGCATCGTTCGCCCGGATCGCGACCTGCTCGGCCGCCTCCAGATCCGCGCCCGCCTCGATCGCGGCACCCGTGATCTTGAAGACCGGCAGGTCACCCGCGATCCCGCGACGGTCCCGATGGTTCTGCGGGGTGTTCGAGGCGATGTCGTCGCTGACCTTCACGATCCGCACGTCGATCCCGTCCGCGCGCAGCTTCTCCGCCGCCAGCCCGAAGTGCAGCACGTCCCCGGCATAGTTCCCGAAGCCCAGGATCACCCCGCCGCCGTTCTCCGCGTTGCGCGCAACCGAGTACACCTGCGAGGCCGACGGCGAGGCGAACACGTTCCCGCACGGCGCCCCGTGCCCCATCCCGCGGCCCACCCAGCCCGCGAACGCCGGGTAGTGCCCCGAGCCGCCGCCGATCACCAGCGCCGGCTGACCCTTCGGCGTCGCCGCGGAGCGGACCACTCCCCCGTGGACCTGCATCAGGTCCGGCTGCGAAGCCACCAGCCCCGCCACCGCGTCGGCCGCGAACTCGCTCGGCTCGTCGAAGAGATACGTCATCGTGGATCCTCCAGGAAGGGCCGCTCTCACGGCTGCGTGGGCGTGGTCTGGTGCGAGCACGGGCTCGCGTCGTTCGAATCCTATAGGAATCGGGGGTCGCTGGGTCGGCGCCACCGGCCGACCGTCGTCCGACCGCCAGCCGACCCGTCGGCCCGTCTGCCGATCGGCCCGTCGGCCCGCCAGTCGGCCTGTTGATCGATCCTGCCGACCGGCCTGTCGGTCGACCTGCTGACCGACCTTGCGATTGGTCAACCGGTTTGCCACACTATAGCGGACCGACGTCCGGCATCGCGGCCCGTCCGCGCCGACGCTCACACCGACACAGGAGTCACCGTGACCGCATCCTCCTCCGGGGCATCGCCCGGAGCGCCCGCTTCCCCGCCCGTCGCCGACTCGGCCGTCGCCCGATCAGCGATCCGCAAGGTCTCGGTGCGCCTGGTCCCGTTCGTCGCGCTGATGTTCTTCATCAACTACCTGGACCGCACGGCCATCGGCTTCGCCTCCCCCAACGGCATGAACGACGACCTCGCGCTCTCCGCGGCGCAGTTCGGCTTCGCCTCCGGGGTGTTCTTCATCGGCTACATCCTGCTGGAGATCCCCTCCAACCTGGCGCTCCACCGCTTCGGGGCGCGCATCTGGCTGGCCCGCATCATGATCAGCTGGGGCGTCGTCGCAGTCGCCTTCACCTGGGTGCAGGGCTTCACCTCGCTCACGGTGCTGCGCTTCCTGCTGGGCGTCGCCGAGGCCGGCTTCTTCCCCGGCGCGATCCTGTTCCTGAGTCTGTGGGTGCCCTCGGCGTACCGCGGGCGCATCCTCATGCTCTTCTACCTCGCGCAGCCGCTGACCACCGTGATCGGCGCCCCGCTCGCGGGCCTGCTGATCCAGCAGCACGGGCTGTTCGGCCTCGCCGGGTGGCGCGTGATGTTCCTGGGCGTGGGCCTTCCCGCGATCATCATCGGCATCGCCGCGCTCTTCTACCTCAAGGACAGGCCGGCCGACGCGAGGTGGCTGACCCGCGCCGAGCAGGAGTGGCTCACGGACTCCCTGCGCGCCGAATCGAGCGCGAAGAGCGAAGGCACCGGGCACGTCCCGGCGCGCTTCGCCTTCCGCAGCGGACGCGTGTGGATGCTGTCGATCATCTACTTCGGCTTCATCTACGGCCTCTACGCGCTCGCGTTCTTCCTGCCCACGATCATCGAGGGCTTCCAGGACCAGTCCGGGCAGTCCTTCGGGGTGCTCGCCAAGGGCCTGATCACCGCGATCCCCTACCTTCCCGCCGCCGTCGTCATGTACTTCTGGTCGCGCCACGCGAGCCGGAACGGCCTGAAGTCCTGGCACATCGCCGTGCCCGCCCTGGTGGGCGGCGTGTCGATCCCGCTCGCGCTGTACGCGGGATCGCCGGCGCTGACGATCGCCGTCATCACCGTCACCGCCTGCGCGATCTTCGCGGCGCTGCCGAACTTCTGGACGCTGCCCACCCAGTTCCTCACCGGCGCCGCGGCGGCCGCGGGCGTCGCGCTCATCAACACGCTCGGCAACCTCGGCGGCTTCAGCGCCCCGTACATCACCGGCGCGGTCCACGACTGGACCGGAGGCTACGAGGCGCCCATGTTCCTGGTCGGCTTCTTCATGCTGCTCTCCGCACTGCTCATGGTGGTGCTGGCGCGCAGCGCACGGGCACGGGGCGCCGTGGGGACGACGGAGGTCGACGACGCCGCCCTCGTCTCCCCCGAGAAGGGCTGATCGCCCGGTCACAGAGACCGAGGACTCCACCGGGGGGGCCGCGCGGATCCGCGCGGCCCCTCTTCGCGCACCTACCGATACGAATCGACGACCCGTCCCCGGAGAGCCGCGCCGACAGCCCCATGAGCCCGTCGACTGGGGTCGCGAGACGCCTCGGCGCCGCTCTCCCCCGGGGCGGCGCGAGCACACGCACCCTTGCAATCCCCGGCCGAGACGGCCATGATGGTCCGCAGCCGACCCCGGGGCGCATCGAGGCGCCCGTCGGCGACACCCCTCCGTTCCTCCATCGCCGCCGTCGTCGACCGCACATCATCGATTCGTATCGATGATGTGTGCCGGAGAAAGCGAGTCCCCCGTGCCCACCGCTCCCCGTCCGCCCTCCGCTCCCCGTCCCCCCGCCGATCGCGGCGATGACCGCACGCCGCGTCTCGTCGACGCCGCACGCACCGCCCGTGCCGCGCGGCCCGTGCTCTCCCGCCGTCGTCTCGGCGCGCTCCTCGCACCGGCCGCGCTCGCCTCCACCGCGGCCCTCGGCCTCGCGGGCTGCGGATCCTCGTCCTCCTCGGATCCGACGTCCCTGCGGGTCGTCGACTACTACAACACCCCGGCCGACGACGTCGTCATCGAGGAGACCTTCACGAAGAGCGCGAAGGACCTGGGGCTCACCTTCAGCCGCGAGAAGGTCCCCGGCGACCAGCTCATCCCCAAGGTCCTGCAGATGGGGTCCTCGAAGACGCTCCCGGACATCCTCATGCTCGACAACCCGGACCTGCCGCAGCTCGCCGCCTCCGGCGCCCTCGCGCCGCTCGAGCAGTACGGGTTCTCGACCGAGGGATTCACCCCGTCGATCGCCGATCTGGGGATGCTCGACGGGACGCTGTACGCGATCGCCCCCACGGTCAACACGATCGCCCTGTTCTTCAACGTGCCGATGCTCGAGAAGGCCGGGATCGACCCGCCCACCACCTGGGAGGAGACCCGGGAGGCGGCGCGCGCACTCACCGGCGGCGGCACCTACGGGATCGCCTTCTCGGCGATCGCCACCTACGAGGGAACCTTCCAGTTCATGCCGTTCATGTGGTCCAACGGCGGCGACGAGAAGGACCTGGCGACCCCCGAGGTCGCGGGCGCCTCGGAGTTCTGGTCCCAGCTCCTGCAGGACGGCTCCGCCTCCCGCTCCGTCGTCAACTGGGGACAGGGCGATGCCATGGACCAGTTCAAGGCGGGGAAGGCGGCGATGGTCGTCAACGGTCCCTGGAACATCGCGGGGCTGCAGGCCGACACCCCCGATCTGGAGTGGGACGTGGTCACGCTCCCGGTTCCCCGCTCCGGCGCCGAGTCGATCGCGCCGCTCGGCGGCGAGGTCTGGACGGTCCCCGTGACCGGCGACGAGGAGAAGCAGCGCAACGCGGCGAAGCTCCTCCGGGCCTTCGTCGCCCCCGAGAACCAGCTGCGCATGGGCACCGCCCGCAGCACCATCCCCGGCCACGCCGCGACCGCCGAGCAGTTCGCGGGCGAGCACCCCGACCTCGCGACCTTCGTCGAGCAGGTCTCCACCGCCCGCGCCCGCACCGGCGAGCTCGGGCCCGAGTGGCCGCGCACCGCCAAGGCGATCTATACCGCGAACCAGGAGGTCCTGGTCGACGACACCGATCCGGCGAAGGCCTTCGACGAGGCCGCCCGGACCGTGAGCTGAGACGAGGAGCCACGCCATGACCAGCACATCCACCGCTTCCAGCGCCGACGGACTCACCGCCGTCGGCCCCCGCGGGAGCCGGCCCGCGCCCCGCGCCTCCACCGCCGACGGCGCGTCGGCCGCTCGCCCCGGGCGACGTCGACGACGGGGCGGCGAGGGCGTCCTCGTGCGCTATGCCTTCATCGCCCCGGCGGTCCTCTACCTGCTCCTGTTCTACGGGTACCCGATCGTGAAGAACGTCGTCATGAGCTTCCAGGCCTACGACTTCTCGACGTTCTTCAACGGCAGCGCCCCGTTCGTCGGCCTCGACAACTACGCGACCGCGCTGTCGAACCCGATCTTCCTCAAGGCCCTCGCGAACACGGGCCTGTTCACCGTGGGCTCGATCATCGGCCAGTTCGTCATCGGACTGGGCCTCTCGCTCTACTTCCGCAAGCACTTCCCGCTCTCCGGCGTGCTGCGATCGCTCCTGCTGCTGCCGTGGCTGCTGCCGATGATCGTCTCCGCGGCGGTGTGGCGGTGGATCCTCGAGCAGGACAGCGGCGTGCTGAACCGCTTCCTCGAGTCCATCGGCCTGATCTCCGCGCCCATCGGCTGGCTGACCAGCTCCGACACGGCGCTGGTCGCCGTGATCATGGTGAACATCTGGCTGGGGATCCCCTTCAACGTGGCGTTGCTGTACAGCGGGCTGCAGGCGATCCCGGAGGAGCTCTACGAGGCCGGCCAGCTCGACGGAGCGACCGGCTGGAAGTCCTTCCGCCACATCACGCTGCCGCTGCTGCGCCCCGTGGTCAGCGTGGTGCTGCTGCTGGGGGTCATCTACACGATCAAGGTGCTGGACCTGATCATCGGCCTCACCGGCGGAGGCCCCGCGAACGCGACCCAGACGCTCGCGACCCGCAGCTACGAGCTCAGCTTCCTCGAGTTCGACTTCGGCCAGGGCGCCGCGCTCAGCAACGTCCTGATCCTCATCGCCCTGCTCTTCTCCGTCGTCTACCTGCGGGCGAACGCGCGCGCCGCGAAGAACGGATGACCGCCATGACCACAGCCACCGCACCCCGTACCTCCCCCGCTCCGGCGCGGCCGCGCTCCCGCGCCCCGCGCGGCCTGGTCCACACCGGCATCGGCATCGTGCTCGTCGCGATCATGCTCTTCCCCGTCTACTGGATGGTCAACGCCTCCCTCGCCCCGCAGGGCAACAGCCTGAACACGGGCCTGCTGCCCCTGCATCCCGACGTCGGCGGGTACGCGCGCGCGTTCGCCGACCAGGGCCAGAACCTGCTGACCTCGCTCGTGGTCGCCGTGGGCGCGGCGATCCTGTCGCTCGTCATCGCCGCCCCGTGTGCCTACGCACTCGCCCAGTTCCGCATCCGCGGCACCGCCGTGCTCGTGTTCCTGGTCCTGATCAGCCAGATGATCCCGGGCATCGTGATCGCGAACGCCCTGTACACGGCGTACACGCCGCTGGGCCTGATCAACTCGATCCCGGGGCTGATCCTGGCCGATGCGACCCAGGGCATCCCCTTCTCGATCCTCATCATGCGCGCCTACCTCGAGACGTTCCCGACCTCGATCGTCGAGGCCGCGCGCGTGGACGGCTGCGGCCACCTGCGCGCCTTCGTCTCGATCGTCCTGCCGGTGAGCCGGAACTCGCTGATCACCGCCGGGATCTTCTCGTTCCTCTTCGCGTGGAGCGACTTCCTGATGGCGCTGACGCTGACCACCGGCGAGACCATCCGCCCGGTCACCCTGGGGCTCTACACGTACATCGGCACCAACGACACCGACTGGAGCGCCGTGATGGCGACGGCCGTGATGTCCTCCGTCCCCGCCGTGGTGCTGATGATCGCGGCCCAGAAGTACATCGCCGCGGGCGCCACCGGGGGCGCCGTGAAGTGACCCCACCGCGCCCGCGTCCGCCCCGCAGCACCCCGCATCACCGCACCCCGCCTCACCACGACCCCACCCCGAGAGGACTCCGATGACCACCACCGCCCCCGCTTCCCCGACCACCGCACGACCGCTGCGCGTGACCGTCTGGGGCGAGAACCGGCATGAGAAGCGCGACGCCCGCGTGCGCGAGAACTACCCCGAGGGCATGCACGCCGCCATCCGCGACGCCGTCGCCGAGAACCTCGGCGACGGCGTGACCACCCGGATCGCCCTGCTGGACGATCCCGAGCACGGGCTCAGCGAGGAGGTGCTCGCCGCGACCGACGTGCTCACCTGGTGGGGCCACATGGCGCACGACGAGGTCAGCGACGAGGTCGCCGAGCGGGTCCAGCGCCACGTGCTCGCCGGCATGGGCCTGGTGGTGCTGCACTCCGGGCACTGGTCCAAGCCGTTCACGCGGCTGATGGGCACGACCTGCACCCTGCGCTGGCGCAACGAGCGCGACCGCGAACTGGTGTGGACCGTGAACCCCTCGCACCCGATCGCCGCCGGCGTCCCGCACCCGATCGTCATCGACGAGCAGGAGATGTACGGCGAGCACTTCGACATCCCCGTGCCCGACGAGCTCGTGTTCGTCTCCTCCTTCAGCGGGGGCGAGGTGTTCCGCTCCGGCTGCTGCTTCCGCCGCGGCAAGGGCAAGATCTTCTACTTCTCCCCCGGCGACCAGGACTACCCGGTCTACCAGCACCCCCATGTGCGCCGCGTGATCGCCAACGGCGTGGACTGGGCGCGGCCCGCGACCGCCGACCGCGAGGTGCCCTTCCTGGACCGCTACCCCACCGACTGGTTCCTCACCGGCGACGGCGGGCAGGGAGTGGGCGACGCCGAGGCGGCGGGGAAGGGCGCGTGATGGCGCGGACGGATCCCGGAGCACAGGGCACGGGAAGGCTGCCCGTGGTCGTCGTCGGCGCCGGCGGGATGGGCAGGGCATGGATCTCCACCGTGCTGCGCTCGCGCGATGCGCGCCTGGTGGGCGTGGCCGACGTGATCGACGGGGCGGCGGCCGGCGCCGTCGCGGAGCTCGTCGCGGCCGACGAGCGGGACGCCGTCCGCACCGGCACCGACGCCCTCGAGGTCGCCCGCGCGGCCGGGGCGCGGGCGATCATCGACGTGACGATCCCCGCCGCCCACCACGCCGTGACGGCGGATGCGCTGCACGCCGGGTACCCGGTGCTGGGCGAGAAGCCGTGCGCGGCGACCCTCGCGCAGGCGCTCTCCCTCGCCGGGCACGCCGAGTCCACGGGGAAGCTGTTCATGGTCTCCCAGTCGCGACGCCACAACCCGCACCTGCGGGAGGCCGCCCGGCTCGCCGGCGGGCTGGGCGGAGCGGGCATCGTGGCCACCCGCTTCTCGCGCGCGCCGCGCTTCGGGGGGTTCCGCGAGGAGATGGCGCAGCCGCTGATCGTGGACATGGCCATCCATGCCTTCGACGCGGCCCGCGTGCTCGTCGCCGGCACCCCCGAGTCCGTCACCGCGGTCTCCAGCAACCCGCCGTGGAGCTGGTACGACGGGGATGCGGCGGCAACGGTCACGATCCGCTTCGACTCCGGCGCCGTGCACACCTACGAGGGCTCGTGGTGCTCGCCGGGACGAGAGACCAGCTGGAACGGCGAGTGGTCGCTCAGCTGCCCGCACGGCACCGTCGCCTGGGACGGCGAGAACCCTCCGTCGGCCACGCGGGAGGACGGCCGCGAGATCCCCGGCCGGGTCCCTGCGGCCGACGCCCTGTGGGAGCTCGACTCCTCGCTGGCCGCGTTCTGCGCGGCGCTGCGCGAGGGCACGACGCCCGAGTCGGAGGTGCACGAGAACGTCTGGACCCAGGCGATCGTCGAGGCGGCCGTCCGCTCCGCCGAGGACCGCCGCACCGTGGATCTCGCCGAGGTCATGGACGAGGCGCTCGCGGCGGCGCTGGAGCTGGATCGCGCCGACGGGCGCAGCAGCGCCCTGGAGTCGTGGAAGACTGGGAGCGCAGGTGGCGGAGCCGTGTGAGGCACGAGCGGAGGGGGTATGCCGGTGAGGAGGAGCGCGCCGACGAGCCAGGACGTCGCACGTCTGGCGGGCGTCTCCCAGAGCACCGTCAGCTATGTGCTCACCGGCTCCCGCCCGATCTCCGCCGCCACCCGCCGACGGGTCGAGGACGCCATCGAGAAGCTCGGCTACCACCCGAACTCCGGGGCCCGCGCCCTGCGCTCGCGCCGCAGCGGGGTGATCGGGCTGATGGTGCCCGAGGCCTACGGGAACGATGCGGTGCTGATGCGCTTCGTGGGCGCAATCGCCCGGGAGGCGCAGCGCTTCGGCTACGACATCCTGCTGGTCACGGCGCAGGAGGGTGCGCGCGGCATCCACCGCGTGGTGCGCACAGGGGTGTGCGAGGCGCTGATCCTCATGGAGCTCGGCCGGCACGACGAGCGCGTGGCGGCCGTGATCGAGGCAGGCCTCCCGTTCGTGCTCATCGGCAAGCCCGTGGGCTTCCCCAACGGCAGCGTCGTGGACCTGGACTTCGAGCGCCTGGGCCGGATGGTCGTGGACCGCGCGGCCGACGAGGGCTGTGAGCGCCTGCTGCTGTTCGGCGAGCCCGGGCACCGTCGCCATCGCAACGACGTCTCCCGCTTCCTGCTCGGCATCGAGGAGCAGGCGGAGGGCACGGGGCTCGAGGTCGTCCTCGACGGAGGCGGGCTGCCGGACGTCCCCGCCCGCGCCCGGGACCTCGCGCGCGGGGGCAGGCGCACGGCCGTGTTCGGCCTCAGCGGCGTCACCGAGGTGCTCTTCGCGACCGCGGCGAGCGGCGCTCTGGCCGACCCCGAGCTGCTGACGATCGCGCTGACCGACGAGGACCTCGCCGCCATCAGTCCGCTGCTCGCGCGGATCCCCCGCATCGACCCGCGGCGCGTGGAGATCAGCGAGCTCGCCGTGCGCGAGCTCGTGCGCCTGCTGCGCGAGGACGGCGCCTCCCCGCGCGTGACGCTCGTGGAGCCGGAGTGGGTGGAGCAGGAGCAGGAGCAGCGGGCTGAGCACGAGCAGCGGGCGGAACAGGAGCAGCCGGTGGAGCAGACCCCCGCCGAGCACACCTCGACCCCCACGAGTTAGGCTGACCTCAGCCCTTCGCCCCGGGCTCACCTCCACCCGCCCTTTTCCTGGAAGCCCGAGGCACGATGCCTGCCACGCGCACACGTGACGTCCCCGCGCACGCCGCCGCCCCGCCGCCCGTCGACACCTGGACGGACCCGCTCGAGCGGAAGGCACGGCGCGGCGCGAGAGCTTCGGGCGGGTCTGCCGGCGCAGCCGCCGTCGGGCCCGACGGGGCAGACGGCGGTGACGGGACCTGTGCCGCCGCCGCACAAGGGCCCGCATACCGTCCCGCCCCGCCGCGCACCGCGTGGGCGCTCATCCGCCGCGCCCTGCGCCGGCACCTGGGGGCCGTGATCCCCGGCTTCCTGCTGATGGCGCTGTGGCAGACGTGCGAGGCGATCGTGCCGATCGCGATCGGCGTGATCGTGGACCGCGCGGTGGTGCCGATGGATCGCCTCGCACTGCTGATCTCGATGCTCGCCCTGCTCGCGCTGTTCGCGGTGCTGTCCTTCTCCTACCGCTTCGGCTCCCGATGCATGCACTTCTCGCTGCTGCGGGAGGCGCACGCCCTGCGGGTGGAGGTGGCCCGCCACGCCCTGCTCATGCGCGGCGCGCTCAGCGGCCGGCGCCCGGGCGAGGTCCTCTCCCTCTCCACGGCCGACGCCGACGTCGCCGCCACGATCTTCCGCCAGCTCGCCGTCGGCGGCTCCGCCGTGGTGGGCCTCGCGGGCGCCTCGCTGTACCTGCTGTGGACGGACGTGCTGGTGGGGCTCGTGGTGATCGTCGGCGTGCCGCTGACGCTGCTCGTGATCGCGGGGCCCTCGAGGCTCATCTCGCGCAGCAGCGGCGTGCAGCAGGCCGCGATCGCCGAGGCCAGCGCCGCCGCCGGGGACACCATGGGCGGGCTGCGGATCCTCAAGGCCATCGGCGGCGAGCGCTGGGCGTCGGCCCGCTACCACGGCACCTCGCGCGAGGCCGCCCGCGCGGGAGTGCGCACCGCCGACCTCTCCGGACGCGTCACGGGCCTGGGCACGCTCTCGGTCGCGATCATCCTCGCCGGGGTCCTGCTCCTCGCCGGATGGCGCGTGACCAGCGGCGATCTGAGCGTCGGGCAGCTGGTCTCCATCGTCGGCGTCGCCGCCTTCTTCTCCGAGCCCGTGCAGGCGCTCACCATGACCGTCACCGTCTTCGCGCGCTCCCACGGCGCCGCGCAGCGCCTCGCCGACTACCTCTCGACCGGTGAGGTCGAGGCCGTCGACTCCCCCGCCCCCACCAGCTCGGCCCTCGAGATCCGCGGGCTCCCTCTCGACGCGGCCGACGCCGAGGCCCCGCGCACCCTTGACCTCGCGGTCCCTCCGGCCGGTCTCGTGATCATCGACGCCGCGCAGCCGAGCGTCGCGACGCGCCTCGCGGACGCCCTGGCCGGCCACGACAGCACCGGTCATGTGCTGCTGGGCGGGACGGACCGGAGCCGCGCGTCCCGTCCCGTCGCCCCGCGGATGGTGCTCTCGCCCCACGCGGCAGACCTGTTCGAGGGCACCATCCGCTCCAACATCACGCTGACCCACGACCTCGACGAGGCCTCCTCGGCTATCGCACCGGAGATCTCCCCCGCCGTGCTCGCCGCCTCGGCGACCGACGAGGTGCTCGAGGCCGTCGGCACAGGGCTGGACCACGAGGTCCGCGAGGCCGGGAGCAACCTGTCCGGCGGTCAGCGCCAGCGCATCGCCCTCGCCCGCGCCCTGCACGCCGACCCGGACGTGCTCGTGCTCGAGGACCCCACGAGCGCCGTCGACTCGGTGACCGAGTGGACGATCGCCCGCGGCGTCCAGGCGCTGCGCGCCGAGCGCTCGACCCTCGTCCTCACCGCCTCCCCCGCCTTCCGAGCCCTCGCCGACCTCGTCGTCGAGATCCCCGAGGACGCGGAGCCGACCCTGGTCAGGAGCGTGCAGCGATGACGACCAGCACCGCCCCGTCGGCCGCCTCGCCGCTCCTGCCCACCGCGCCGCCGCGCCGGATCCTCGCCGAGATCCGACCGATGCTCACGCGGCGCCCGCTGCTGCTGCTCGCGATCGTCGCCGCCGGCGTCGTCTCCGCGATCTGCGGGCTGGTGGGCCCGTGGATCGTCGGCGACCTGGTCGACGAGCTCACCGCGGATCCGACGATGCGGCCGGTCGTGACCGGCGCGATCTGGGTGCTCGGCGCCGGGATCGTCGGGGGCCTGGCCACATGGCTCGGCCGCTGGTGGACCTCCGCGCTCGCCGAGCCGGCGGTCGCCTCGCTGCGCGAGGACGTCATGGACGCCGCGCTGTCCGTGGACTCGGCGGTCGTCGAGAGCGGCGGCCGCGGCGACCTGGTCTCCCGCGTCGCCGAGGACTCCCGCGTGGTCACCGACGCGGCCTCGCTGATCCTGCCGATGTTCCTGCAGTCGCTCTTCGTGGTGGTCGTCTCCGCGGCCGGCATGACCGCGGTGGACTGGCGGCTGGGAATCGCGGGCCTGGTCGCGGTGCCCATGTACTGGCTGACGCTGCGCTGGTACCTGCCGCGGTCGGGACCGATCTACGCGCAGGAGCGGATCGCCTTCGGGGTGCGCTCGCAGCGGATGCTCGGCGGGATCGGCGGCGCCGCGACGCTGCGCGCCTTCGAGGCCGAGCGCACCGAGCTGGACCGGATCGACGCCGCCTCCTCCCGCGCCCGCGATCTCTCGATCCACGTGTTCCGCTTCCTCACCAGGGCCTTCTCGCGCAACAACCGCGCCGAGGCCGTGACCCTCGTGGTCCTGCTGGTCGTGGGCTTCTTCCTCGTCGAGTCGGGCGGCCTCAGCGCGGGCGGCGTCGCGACCGCGGCGCTGCTGTTCCATCGCCTGTTCAACCCGATCGGCGCGCTCGTGGGCATGTTCGACGAGATCCAGTCCGCCGGTGCCTCGCTCGCCCGCATGGTCGGCGTCATCGACCTGCCGGCCGACGGGGTCCGCGAGAGCCTGCTCGGCGCCGAGGGCGACGACGCGGCCCAGCCGGTCGAGGGCGAGCGGGCCGACGGTCCCGCGCCCCTCGTGCTCGAGGGCATCGCCCACGCCTACGATCCCGAGCGCATGGTGCTCGCCGACGTCGACCTCACGATCACCCCCGGGGAGGTGGTCGCGGTGGTGGGCGCGACCGGCGCGGGCAAGTCGACGCTCGCCCAGATCGCGGCGGGCATCGTCCCGCCCAGCACCGGCAGCGTGCGCCTCGGGGAGGAGCACGTGCGCGCGCTCCCCGCCCGAGAGCTGCGGCGACGGGTGGCGATGATCAGCCAGGAGGTGCACGTCTTCCACGGCACGGTCGCGCAGAACGTGCGCCTTCCGCGTCCCCGGGCCGACGACGCCCAGGTCGAGCGGGCGCTCGCGCACGTGGGCGCGCTCGAGTGGGCGGCGGCGCTGCCGGAGGGACTGGCGACCCTGGTCGGCGAGGGCGCGCACCGGCTGACGGCGATGCAGGAGCAGATGCTCGCGCTCGCCCGCATCGTGCTCGCGGCCCCCGACTTCGTGGTCCTCGACGAGGCGACCGCAGAGGCCGGCTCCTCCGGAGCCCGTGCGCTCGAGTCCTCCGCCGAGGCGGTGCTCGCGGGTCGCGGCGGGCTCGTCGTCGCCCACCGGCTGTCCCAGGCGGCCTCGGCGGATCGGGTGGTGGTCATGGAGCAGGGACGGATCGCCGAGATCGGCCGGCACGAGGACCTGGCCGGCGGCGACGGTCTCTACGCGCGACTGTGGGAGGCGTGGACGGCCCGCTGATCGGGCGCGGGGCACGCCCTGGGCGGGCCCGAGCTGCGATCAGCACCGGCATGCCCGACGCCGATGTCGCGGACGGGCCTGTGGTGAGGAGCCGTGGCGATATCGCCACGGCTCCTCACCATCGGCCCGTCGGCGACACGTCCTTCGGGAAGAGGCCGCGACAGAGCCTTCGGGCGAGAACGCGTCGGACGAACTGATCGGGCGCGGGCCCGAGGTCGGACAGGGACCGGTCTGACGTCGGTCAGCAGTCGATCAGAGGTCGGCGAGCGCGACGGGCTGGCCGGTGCGCACCGATTCCTGCGCGGCGGCGACGATCTTCACCGTGCGCAGGCCGGCCTCGCCGCTCGGTTCGACGTCGCTGCCGTTCCCCTGGCGCGCGGCGTCGAGGAACGCATCGAGCATGAGCTCGTCGAGGTTCGCGCCGTAGGGCAGCCACTGGCCGAATCCGCCCACGTGCTGCGAGAACGGGTCGACGGCGAGCTGTCCCTGGGTGCCGACGGCCTGGATGGTGACGCCGCCCCAGGTGGGGGCGTCGGCCGGCTGCGACCAGGAGCAGTCGATGGTCGCGACCAGCCCGTCGGCGTAGGTGAGGGTCACGAGTCCGCCGGTCTCGGCGCCGTCCCCGGCGCGATCCGCGAAGAGGATCCGGTTGGTGACGGCGTGGACGGTCTCCGGCTCCCCGAACACGGAGTCGAGGATCTGGGCGATGTGCACGGTGTGGTCCACGAGCGCGCCGCCGCCGGAGAGCTCGACGTCCGTGAACCAGTCGCGGCCAGTGGGCAGTTTGCCGTTGTTGGTGCCGGTCACGCCGACGACCTCGCCGATGCCGCCCCGCGCGACCGCCTCGCGCAACGATGCGACCTGCGGAGCGAAGTGCACGGGGAAGGCGGTCATGAGCAGCACTCCCGACTCGCGGCAGGCCTCGACCATCTGCTCGGCGTCGGCGACGGTGGTCGCCAGCGGCTTCTCGCACAGCACGTGCGCGCCGCGCCGCGCGGCCTCGAGGACGAGGTCGCGATGATGGGCGTTCGCGCTGGTGACGACGACGGCATCCGGCCCGTCCGGCCCGTCGGACCAGGCGTCGAGCGCCTCCTCGTGGCTGCCGACGATCCGCGAGCGCTCGGAGACGTGCACGTCGCCGAAGCCGTCGGGGTCGGAGACGACGAGGTCGACGTCCTCCCGTGCATCGAGCAGGGCCGCGTAGCCCGCGGCGTGGGTGTGGGCGCAGCTGAGCAGGGCGATGCGCAGAGGGCGGTCCGCCGCACCGTCGCGGCGATTCCCCGCGCCGTCGGGCCGACCGGCCGCGTCCTCGGGCCGGCCTGCCGCCTGGTCGTCCGCGGTCAGCATGCGATCCTCCGTCCGGTCGCGATGGATTCGAGGGCGGCGAGTGCGACCTCGACCGCCGTGACTCCGTCGGCCCCGCTCACGCGCGGGGTGGAGCCGGTCTCGAGGGCCGCGACGGCGTCGCGGATCTCGAGGGCGTAGGGGCTCGCCATGCCGGAGACGTCGGGCAGGTAGTCGCCGTCGGAGCTGCGGCGGGCCGCGGCGACCTCGTCCCGGGCGACGCCGTCGCCGCTCGCGGAGTCGTATTCGAGGCGTCCGCCGTCCCCCGCGAGGGAGAACGTATAGCGGAAGACGGTCCCGGGGGCGCCCCAGAGACCGCGGCAGTGGCTGATCGCGCCGCCCGCATGGGTGAGGACCACGTGCGCGGTGCGCAGGGAGCCGCCTTCACCGCGCCGGTTTTGCTGAGCGAACACGCTGGTCACGGGACCGGCCATCCAGATGGCCTGGTCGAGGTCGTGGATCATCTGGTCCATGACGATGCCGCCCGATCGGGACTCGTCGGCGAACCAGGGCTGCGTCGGCATCGCGCCGGTGCGCTCGAAGCGCAGCACCGCGGGCGTGCCGATCGCGCCGTCGTCGATCGCCTGCTTCGCCGCCGCGTACTGCGGGAAGAAGCGCACCACGTGCGCGGGGAACAGCAGGCGACCGGCGCGCTCGGCGTGCTCGACGAGGTCGCGGGCGTCCTGCGCGCGCAGGGCGAGCGGCTTCTCGCAGACCACGTCGCGACCGGCATCGAGTGCCTGATGGACGATCCCGGGGTGACTGGGGGTGGGGGTGCAGACGTCGACGACGTCGACCGCGGCGAGCAGCTCGTCGAGGTCCTCGTGGACGATCGCACCGAACTGCTCGGCGAAGTCCTCGGCGCCCTCGAGGCTGAAGGCGTGCAGCTCGGCGCCGGCATCGATCCAACCGGGGGCATGCGCGCGGGAGATCCCGCCGGTGCCGATGATGCCGGCTCGAAGGCGGGCGGAGCCGCCCGCTCGCGCGGCGCCGGTCGAAGGGGCAGTCATCTCTCACTCCTCGTGAGGCTCATCGCGACGCCCGCGTGGGTCCGGGGACGCCGGCGGGCCGCTGTTGTCGCTGCGTACGTCGGTATCAGCGCTGGTCCTGGACACTACCGTCGGCCCGACGGCCCGGCAAGGAAGCGCCGAACGCCGACTCCTCGCAGCTCGGGCGTCCACGCGACCGACCTGGCGCGGGAGGGCGCGGGAGAACGCCCAGGGGACTCCGCTCCGTCGCGCGCCGGGCTGTCCCTCACCCATGTCTCACTCGCCCGCGCGCACCGCACGCCTCCGGAACCCGCTCAGCGCGAGGAGGACGAGAACGACATCGACGACGGCCACCCGGATCGGCCCCGACGACCCGATGCCCCCGGCCGACGGCGTGGTCCCGGAACCGTCCCCCGTGTCCGAGAACGCCTCGGGCACCCAGTGGAAGGGCGAGACGCCCAGCAGCCCGGCGGGAAGGTCGAGCACGGCCCCGAACAGGGAGATCGCGCACGCGGCGGCCACCAGCAGCCAGGCCAGCCCGGCCATGCGCGGCCACCATCCGAAGAGCGCCCCGGCGAGTGCGCCGAACACCAGGGTCGAGGGCAGGTGGGCGAGGAGCGCGAGGAGGTACTGACCGGCGTCGGGATCGTCGACGCCGACCAGCAGTGCCCCTCCTCCGAACCCGGCCACGCTCACCGCGAGGAGCGCAGCCGTCCCGCCGAGGGCGACGACCAGCTGCGCACCCCACCACCTCATGCGGCCCGACGGGGCCGCGAGCACGAGCTCGAGACGCCCCGACTCCTCTTCCGCACGTGCGAGCTGACGCACCGCGACGATCCCGTACGCCGCCGCGCACAGCGCCACGAACAGCATCATGACCTGCAAGAACCGCGGCGCGAAGTCGGCGGCGTCCGCTCCCAGCATCTGGGTCAGCGCGGGGGTCCGGCTCACCAGGTCACGCCCCGAGGCGGAGAGCGTGGACATCATCGTGCCCGTGCCGAACCACAGCAGGCCGAGGCCCGCCCCGCACGCGATGAGTGCGCCCCGCTGCTGTCGCAGCGCCAGGCCGAGGGGCCCTCGGAGCATGGATCCCGCGCGGGCCCGCCCCACTCTGTCGGCGAGCACTCCCCGACCCATGTCGCGGTGCGCGGCGACCAGCACGGTGAGGACCAGCAGCGCCGCGCACGCGGCGACGGGAAGCATCAGGGGCCACCAGCGCAGGTCGACGAATGCGCGCGTCTGCTGCGCCCAGGCGATCGGTGAGAACCAGGAGAGGACGGAGCCGCCGAGTCGGATCAGGTCACCGGCGGCGCGCACCACCAGGGCCGCTCCGAGCACCACGAGCGCAAGGCCTGTCGCGGACCGCCCGGATGCACAGATCTCGCTGGTCAGGAGCGCCGCGCAGCCGAACACGAACGCCGCGAGAGCGCTCCCCGCGGTCAGCGCGAGCCCGTTCACGAAGGAGGCGTCGCTCCCCGCGACCAGGGTCGTCGCGGCGCCGACCACCGCGATGATCGCGAGCAGCCCCAGCAGGGTCAGCAGCGCCGCCGCGGCAGGGGCGCGGCGGCCGACGGGCCCCGCTTCGATGAGCTCGGCCCGGCCCGCGTCCTCCTCGCCGCGGGTGTGCCGGACCATGTGGAGGATGCTCATCACCGCGAGGGCGACGATCAGCCAGCCGGTGCCCTCGTTCGCGACCGCGACCATCGGCGTGTAGTGGTCGAGCCCGTAGCCCGGGCCTCCCATGACGATTCCGGAGGGCGTGCGCATGACGGCGGCGCGAGCGGAGAGCGATGCCGGATCGAACACGGAGCGCAGCACCGCGGAGAAGTAGAGGAGGAATGCGGAGATCGAGAGCACCCACACGGCCATGCGCAGGCGATCGCGCCGCAGGATGTGGCGGGCGATCCGACCCGTGCCCTCGAGCGCCGCGGGCGTCCGCGGCCTCATCGCGCTCTCCTGCCCTTCGCGGTCTCCTCGCCGCGCGGTCCCGGGACTTCCTCGTCCTGTCCCTGCCGCTCGCCTCGTCCCCGTCCGTCGTCGGCCCGCCGCCGCTCCTCCCCGTAGTGGCGCAGGAACAGGTCCTCGAGGGACGGCGGCGCCGCGGTCATCGCGGTCACCTCGAGCCCCGCGAGCACGTGTAGCACCGCGTCGAGAGCGGAGGCATCGACGTCGACGGTGACGCGCGTGCCCTCCTCGGTCGGCTCGAGCACCGCCTCGTGGGTGCCCGCGAGAGCGGCGAGGGGGCTCGGATCGCCCCGCACGACGGCGCTGACGCGCGTGCGGCTGAGGTGGCGGAGCTCCGCGAGGGTCCCGGACTCCACGGCTCGACCCGCGCGAATGATGGTCACGGTGTCGCAGAGCTTCTCCACCTCGCTGAGGATGTGGCTGCTGAGCAGCACCGCCCGTCCGCGCTCGCGCTGACGGCGCACCTCGTCGGTGAAGACCGCCTCCATCAGCGGATCGAGGCCGGACGTCGGCTCGTCGAGCAGCAGGAGCTCCGCATCGCTCGCGAGCGCGGCGACCAGCGCGACCTTCTGGCGGTTGCCCTTCGAGTACGCGCGGGCGCGGGTGCGCGGGTCGAGCTCGAACCGCTCGAGGAGCTCATCGCGGCGCGTGGTGTCGATCGGGCCGCGGAGGCGGCACAGGTAGTCGATGCACTCCCCGCCGGTGAGGTTCGGCCACAGCGCGACGTCCCCGGGCACGTACGCGAGACGACGGTGCAGGGGCACGGGATCCTTCCAGGGATCGGCGCCGAACAGCCGGGCGGTGCCGCCGTCGGCCCGCAGCAGCCCGAGGAGGATGCGGAGCGTCGTCGACTTCCCCGCTCCGTTGGGGCCGAGGAAGCCGCGCACCTCTCCCTGTTCGAGCTGCAGGTCCAGACCGTCGAGAGCCCGGGAGCGGCCGAAGGACTTGGTGAGTCCGCGGATGTCGATGATGCTCATGGCTCCTCCGGGGACTCGCGCCGCGCGCTCCGGGGCACGTCGGCCCTGTCCACGTAGTCGCGCAGGATCCTGTCATCGGTGAAGAACGGGGCGGTGCACAGCTCGAGGAGAGGACCGGTGACCTCGGAACGGGCGCGACGCAGTCGGGAGGAGAGGTCGGCACCCTCGGTGCCCGCTGTGCCCCCGGTGCCCGCTGTGCCCCCGGTGTCTTCGGGGTCCTCGGGCAGGAGGACCGACAGGAGCATCGCGCCCAGGCCGCTGGTCACCAGGTATCGAGCGCGCGCCGACTCGTCGCGGCTGGGGCGGACGACGCCCCGCGCGACCGCGTCCTCGGTGTATCTCCGGGCGTCCTCGATCATCCCGTCGAGGAACGCCCGACCCGCGGGGCCGCCTTCGAGGACTGCGTGGAGCACGTAGCCGAGCAGCACCGACTGCTCGCCGTCGGTCCCCGGCGCGAGCCCCCACATCATCGGCTGATGCTCGCTGGCCGCGGCGATCGAACGCTCCTTCATGCGCACGATCTTCGCGAGCACGGCCTCGTCGCACGCCCTGTGCAGGGCTTCCTTCGAGCCGAAGCGCTTGACCAGCAGCGCAGCGCTGACGCCGGCCTCGGCGGCGATGCTGCGGAGGGTCGCCGCCGAGCCCGCACGGGCGAACTGCTCGATCGCCGCGGCGATCAGCGGATCCTCGATCGGACCCGCGTTCTCGCGATCGGTGCCGCCCTCGGGCACCCCACGAGCGGCAGTCGGCCCTCCATCCGTGGTCTCGCTGCTCATCCCGCCTCCTGGCACAGGGCGTGAACGTCCGTTCACGGGTCGTTGCCCCCAGTATGAACACGCGTTCACAGGACCACAAGCCCCGCACCGAGCGCCGCAGGACATCGCCCAGCGCCGACGAGCCGGCCCCGGGGCGCCGGCTCGCGCCGGCACCGTGCGGCCCGGCGTCGACCGCTTAGTCTGAACTCCCACGCGGTCGTGCGTTCCGCTGCGCGCTGCGGCCTCACGGCGGAGGCGGACGAGGAGAGGCGACGATGTCCACCACGGAGAAGCACCTGGTCGAGCTGCTGTGCTCGGCCGCCTCGAGCACGTCCCCGACCCCGCGCTCGAACGTGCTCGCCCCGCGCGACGTGCCGCTGGGCGGGCCGCGCGCCATGACCGTGCGCCGCACCCTGCCGCAGCGGGCCCGCTCGCTCATCGGCCCCTGGTGCTTCGTCGACCACTTCGGCCCCGACGACGTCGCCGCGACCGGCGGCATGGCCGTCCCGCGTCACCCGCACACGGGCCTCGCGACGGTGACGCTGCTGTTCGAGGGGCAGATCGACCACATCGACTCCACGGGATTCGCGAACACGGTGCGCCCGGGCGAGGTGAACCTGATGATCGCTGGCCGCGGCGTCTCCCACTCGGAGTTCTCGACCGCGAGCACCGCCGTGCTGCACGGCGCGCAGCTCTGGTACGCGCTGCCCGATGCCGAGCGCGGCGGCGCGCCCGCCTCCCAGCACCACGTCGCCCCGCTCGTCGAGACGGGCGGCGCGCAGGTGCGCACCTATCTCGGGCAGCTCGCCGAGGGCACGTCCTCACCCATCGTCACCCGCACCCCGGCCCTCGCCGCCGAGATCCTGCTCCCGGCGGGTGCGCATCTCGAGCTCGCGCTGGATCCGACCTTCGAGCACGGCCTGCTCGTGGACATCGGGAGGGTGCGGGTGGGCTCGGGCTCGGGTGCGGGACCCGCTGTTCTCGTCGCGGAGGCGCAG